>JAFGKK010000102.1 GCA_016928575.1 Anaerolineales bacterium | reverse complement strand
GTCTTCGTGTCTTCGTGGTCAAAAAATAATGGTAATTGGCACTTAACCACAAAGGCACAAAGACACGAGGAGAGTAGACAAAGAACTTAGAGCTCCTTTGTGTCTTCGTGTTCAAAAAAAATGGTAATTGGCACTTAACCACAAAGACACAAAGACACGAAGAGAGTAGAAAAAGAATTCAGAACTCCTTTGTGTCTTCGTGTCTTACTGAATAACACATCATCCATAGACGCCTAAAGAGGAAGCGTTGACTGTTTCCAGCAGCTAGCAATCATGGTTGGCCGGCCTCGTATTTTTCGCAGAGCTCGCCGAGTTAAACAAGATAATTCATCAAGCTTTTCAACACAGACGTTGGGAAGTTCGTGCGTCTTTAATTGGCACCAAACGTATTCCATCGGATTCAACTCCGGCGCGTAGGCGGGAAGATACTCCATCCTCACCCGAGGATACTTCCATAGAAATTCACGGACTTTCCCGCTCCGATTCGCCGGCAAACGATCCCATACCAGAATGACCCTTCCCCGAAGATGACGGAATAAATCGCGGAGGAATTCAATCACCTGTTCCGACTTTACGCTCCCGTCGAAAAGCCGGAAATAGACCTTGTGCAACGTTATTCCTCCGACCATCGATAAGGTCTTCCAATTGAAGGAATATTGAAGCACAGGGGTATGCCCTTTCGGCGCCCAAGTTCGCATGGAGAAGGGACGCAGGCTCATCCCGAATTCGTCCAAGAACACGATCGTTGCCCTGTATTTCCGGGCGTTTTTTTATCCTTGTCCAAACGTTCTTTCGCCAGCGTCGGGTCGCGGCTTCATCCCGTTCCCGGGCTCTCCCCGTCGGTCGTTGGCAGCTCCAACCCATGGAGCGCATTAGTCTCCACATATGGTTGGGATGATATTCCACCCCGAATAATTTCTTGATCAATCCCCTAACCCGGCGGCCGGTCCACAATTCCGTTATGTATCCGTGGGCTTTCGGTCCTTTGAGTAATTCCCTCTCCAACTCGATCAACTGCTCCGGTTCCAATTCCGGTTTACGTCCGGCGCGTCCCGGGAACCGCAATGCGTTCAGCCCGCCGTTTTCCCATATGCTCTTCCAACGAAAGACAGCTTGCTTGGTTACGCCGAGCTTGCGGGCCACTTCGCTCTGACGCATCCCTTTCTGCAGTAACCGAATGGCGCGGATTCGGACACGTTCCATTTCCTGAAAGTCGCGTGGCTGGCCTTTTGTTTTTCGCATGTTCCCAATATAGCAAAAACAGCAGGAAAAGTCAATATATTATGCGTAAACCAATAGGTTGTCTCCGGATCGTCATGCCCGTGCCCGCCCTCGTGGAGCGGGGATGTTCATAGCGGGCATCCAGCCATGGAACCCTGGATTCCCGCTAAACCCACTCCCGGTGAACGCTTGATGGCCGATATCGCCGGGCGCTCGATGCCCCCGCGGCTCGGCGCGCGGTAACCATCTGCATGATAAAAAACAGCGTCCGGGAGAAAAACCGGACGCTGTTTTTTTGTAGAAGACGGCGCTTCTCGGTGGCCGACCGGCTGCCTGCGAAGTCGGCCTCTTAGCGGCGGCTCGCTTTCCGCCGGCTGTGCCGTCCGCGCTTCCCCGAAAATTCGCTCCCGATCCGGATTCCCATCCGCGGCAGGATCGTCCGATGGAGCACCAGCACCAGCAGGACCGCGGCCAGCGCGATGCCGAAGATCAGAAGCGAACTACCCAGGTCGTTCATCAGGCTCGGCCGAATCAGCATCACCGCCGCCAGCGTCAGCATCAGCATGCCCCCTACGAGTTTCAAGAGCCGGCCGTGCTTTTCCTCAATCCGGCTGGATTGCAGCGAAAGCACAGCCCCCGCAAAAATAAAATACGCTTCGACTTGATAGACCACGAGATACAATAATAGGAGCAGGATAAAGGTCAGGGTTCCGGCGTTTTGGGAGACCAGCATGTTGGTCCAAATCACCGGAAAACCCGCCGTGCAGGAAAATTCCACCAGCGAGGTTCCCGCCGCCAGCACCACCGTCCCGCCCAGCAGGCTCCCGAACGACAGATTGGGATCCATCAGGTTGCGCATACGCTCGAAGATGCCCGGCTTTTTGGAATCGGAGATCGTAAACGACACGCCTTCCTTGTACCAGAAATAATCCTTGAGGTTGACCAGGCCGAACACCAGCGCCACAAGCGATACGATCACCTGGATCCACCCCGTGAAACTGACGATGGTGAATACCGTGAATAATCCGGCGATGAAGAGCCCGTAAATGACGGCGGTGATGGTGAGGAATACCACGCCGATGACAAGCACTTTACGGCGCGACCCGGTGTGCAGGGTCAGCGTAAGCAGCATGGTCAATACCCAAAGCGAGCAGGGATTGAAGCTGTCCACAAACGCAATCAGCGCCGTGGTGAGGGCCAGCGATTTTCCGGTGAGTTCGATCGTGCCGATGAGCGGCAGGGTGATCGTGTTGGTGGAGGTATCCGTGCCGGGATTTCCGTTCGGATCGGAAGACTGGCCGCCGGGTTCGGGCGCCGCCGTCGGCACCGCGGTTGGCAGCGGCGCAACGACGCCCGCCCCGGCGTCCGGACAGCCGTTTTGCAGGCAGACGGATACCGCGTTCTGGATTTCATAGGCGATCTGTTCGCTGAAGCCCTCCCAGTAGCGGATTCCGACGAGGATGGTCGGGACGTAGCGCGCCTCGATGCCTCCGTTGCGGCACACCGCCGCGAAGATCTCGTGGTTGGCGGGATTGTAGTACACCTCGTACGAGCGCAGGACGATCCGGCTGTCTCTTTGAGCCAGCGATTCCAAAAACGGTTTGGCTTGCGCGCAGTGCGGACAGCCTTCGCCCCAGAACAGGTAGATGTAGACCGGATCGTTGGATTGGACCCTGGCGGCCTCCGCGGGAGGAATCGGGACGGGGGCGGCGGCGGCCGTTCCGCGGACTGTCAGCAGCAGGCCGAGGACGGCGCCTGAGATGGATACGGCGCGGGCGGCTCTTGCCCAGCCCGCCGTGCGGCGGTTGTGCAACAGTGAGTCGAGAAAAAATTTCATACGTCGATCCCTAGGAATTCGCGGATGAGGTATCCGAGCAGGAAGGAAAAGGCGGCTACGCCCAGGCTGAGGCCGGCCATCTCGAAGAAGCGGGTGCGGAAGGGCTCCCCCTTGGCCACCGAAATGTAGTAGTTGAAAGCGGCGATGATCAGCACCGCACTGCACAGAGCAATGACAAGGTCCAGGATGTAGTTGTCGATCAAAAGGTAGGGAGTGATCAGGACCGCGACGGTGAGGATGTAGGCGATTCCGGTGTAGACCGCCGCGCGGACCGGGTGCTTGGCGCTCTTTTCCGCGCGGGTCGAGAGGTACTCCGAGGCGGCCATCGAGAGCGCCGCCGCAATCCCGGTAATCAGGCCGGTGAGGGCGATGAGCTTCGTGTTCTGCAGCGCCAGCGTGTACCCGGCCAGCGCGCCGGTCAGCTCCACCAGCGCGTCGTTCAGCCCCAGGACCACCGAGCCGACGTAGTGCAGGCGCTCTTCGTCGAGCATCTCCAAAAGCCTGTGCTCGTGGTTGTCCTCGTCGCGGATCCAGGCGTCGATCTCCGGGACGAACGGCCGCAGCTCCTCGTAATTCTTCTGCGCCTGCTCCTCGCCGCGCTCCATCAGTTTGATCGCGAACGTGAATCCGAGCAGCCGGCTGAACAGCTTATACTTCGCGACCGCCCAGCGGTCCGGGACGGATTCCGCGCCGGTGCGGCGTTTCCAATCCTCGGCGTGGCGGCGCTCATCTTCCGCGATCTCCTCGAGGATCCGGCGGTTCTTCGGGTTGCGGATCGTGCGGGCGATGGCGCGGTAGATGTGGTATTCGGTGATTTCGTTGCGTTGAAAGCCCAGAATTCTCTGGCGAACGGAGGGTGTGAGTTCCATAGGATTTTCCTTCCGATATTTTAACCCATATCCGGGGCCAGGGCGTGAATTGCGGCCAGGCCGGGCCTCAGGCTCGCCCAGAAAAGCGCCGTCATCAGAACCGCCGACGTCAGGCACCACAGGCACGACGCCCCGATGACGAACGGTTCCAAGAAAGTGAGGTATATGGAAAACAGATTGCCGAACAAGGACATGGCAAATCCGGCGGCCGCGGCCAGATCCGCCAGCCGTCCGGACGCGGTTTGCGATACGATCCAGGACGCCAGGATCGCGCCATACCCGAACACGCCCAACACGCCGATCGGGAGGATCCCGAACAACCGGGCGTACGAACTGGTCTGGACCGTGTTGCAATCCCCGACCGGGCCGCAGACGGCTTCCACCCTGAAGACTTCCACGTACGCCAGGTAACCGGCCACGAACAAACCGACGACGCACAACGCCGGGGTGAGAACGCCGCGCCCGGCGGGCGGGAAACCGGCCAGCAGACTGCGGATCCGGACCGCGGCCGCCGCCAATGAGGCCAACATCCCGGCCAGGACCGCCACCGATACGGCGTTTCCGGCCGGATCGCGGCGCAGGTTGTTCCAAAACCACCCCCATTCGCCGGCCGCGGCCGGTGCTTCTCCCTGCCGCTCGGCCAGATACTCCCGAATCCCCGGAATGTCCGGCCAATCCGCTCCCCCTTGCGCCAGCGCCTGTTCGATCAGCGGCTCCAACAGCTCTTTGATCTCGACCGAGCCGAGCAGGTATTGCCGGCCGATGACCAGAAACGGCACGCCGGCGCGCGGCAACCCGAAATACGCGAGCGCCGATTGATACAAGCCGTATCCCGTTTCCAGCCGGGTATCGATCCGGAGGATTTCCAACTGATCCGCGAACCGCTCCTGGAGCGGGGAAACCACCTCCGTCTCCACCAGGCGGCAGTGGCCGCAGGTCGTCGAGAAAAAAAGCAGGATGCGCGCCACCGGAAGGACTCGGCTTTTTTCTTGCGGCGAAGGGACGGGCGCGAATGTGGCGGTCGGCGCGGTTGCGGTAAGGGTTGGAACCGGATCCGATTCCGGAGCCGCGTCCGCAGATTTCAGCCATCCCGGCCGGGCCGGAATCTCCGGACGATCCGGACCGGCTTGCTGTAGGTTTTCCGCTTCCGGCGCGCCGGCGTGAAACCGCATCGGCAAGCCGGTCGGGGCGGCGGAGAGCAGGATGGGGGACAGCGCGAGAAGTACAAAGATCCGACGGATCATGGACGATGCCTGGGCAAGAAGAAGTGATTGTACCCTACGGGAGAATGGGGGTGGGTCGGAGAATGGCCGTCTGCAGGCAGACCGCTCCCTTCAGGACTTCCGAAGTTCTCCGGAGTCGGGGGCAGTCCAGTTTGTTCTTTTCCTCGCGCGACGGACGCCCCGCTTTCCCGTCAGGAGGAATACCGCTAAAGGCCAAAGATGCCAGGCGAGGGGCACCCCGCATTCGGGGCAGGGCTCCCGCTCCGAGCAGCGCGATGGCGGCGGTCCAGCCGCTCAGAGGAAAGTTCGTTCCGCCGCGTGCGGCGAATGCCTTCGATTCATTTCCTTCGGGGGATTTGTCCATTGTCTCGTTTGCCCTACTTTACGGTCCGCCCGTTGGGGTGCCTTCCGGATGCCCGTCAGCCCTCCAGCCGGAGGATGCTTCCCGCTCCGGTGGCAAGGAAATCCTCTCCGTATTCCTCCGCGAACATGGCGATCGCCCGTTCGCCGGTGCAGTGCGAGGGCGCCACCTTCTGCACGCCCAGCCGCCGGAAATCCGCCAGGATGGCGGCGATCTGCGCGTCGCTCATATCGAGCAGATGAAATCCGCCCATCACCAGATGCACCGGCCCGCCGGCCAGCTCGACCGCCCGCTCCACGATCCGCACGATCCCCGGATGGGAGCAGCCGGTGACGATCACCAGCCCCTTTCCGGTGCGGATAACGAGCGACTGCTCGGGGATGCTCCCGCCGACGTTTCCGGTGGTGAGGATGCCCGGGGCGCACTCCATGCCGGGAGAGGCTTCGACCACTTCCGCATATTGCTTGACGGATTGAATGAACGCGGCGCCGAATTCCGGAAGCAGAAACACCGGCGGACGCGCGGACACGACCAAGAACGCTGTCAATCCGCCGGTATGGTCGCTGTGGTTGTGGGAGATGACCACGTCCCGCACCGACAAGGGATCGATCCCCAAGATTTTCATGTTGCCCAGCAGGATCGAGCCGTTGCCTCCGGTATCGAATAGGAGGACGTTTTTCCCGCGCGCCACCAGCGCGGCGAACCCCCAATCGGTTTTCAGGCGTGCGTCATGGGGAATGTTGTTGTAGACGATGGTGATGATCAGCGGGTCCGGCGTTTGGGTATTCATCGGCGTCTCCGTCATGGCGGTGGTGGGCGCGGTTTCTTCGGTCTGCGCCGGGGAGGTGTGGGTAACCGTTGCGGAAGAATCCGGTTGCGGAAGGAACGGGCTGGACGAGACGCTCGCCGCGGCCGATATCTCCGTGGCAGGCATCTCCGCCCCGCCCGCCGCGGCGCATCCGGCTGCCAGCAAAAGGCACCCGGTGATCGCCATCCGCCGCACGATGCTCATGATTCCTCCTCCGCTCCGGACGGCGGCTTACGCCGGGCGCGCCACAGCCGGTACAGGCCGAGCGGGATGTTGACCTGCGGAACGCGGCGCATGTACTCGCGGTACGCGTCGCCGAATTGCGCGATCCCGCTCCGGTCCGCGTCTTGGATATCAGAGTATAACAGGGCCGCGGAAGCCAAGCCCAGCAAGATGACCAGCCCGTGCTGCGCCATCAGCATCATGGCGACGTTGAAGAGGATCCCCGCGAGGTATTGCGGATGCCGGACGACAGCGTATAGGCTGGTGTCCACCAGGCGCGTCGTCTCGACGTAGCTTTTCCCCTTGGCAACTCCGCCCCGCCGGCCGAGGATGAAGATCGGCGCGACCCCGAAGATAAGCGAGACCGCCCAGATGGCCCAGCCGACGGCCTGCAACGGAGGCCATCCGGGGAGTTTGTAGACGAAAAAGGCGAGAATGTATTGCGCGAGGAAGATCGGCCAGACGATATGGGCCAGAAAGAACCGGGTGACGTTTTTCATACTCTTATCCATTGCGGACCATGTCCGGCGCGGCGGGCGGACGGCTTCTTTCCGGATGCTTCCTCTCTGGGCTCACCGCTGCAATGTCTTCCTCTTCTCAATGGGAAAAGGCGGGTCCGTCGTGGGCAAAAGCATCCCTGGCCTTTGCGACGCAGCATGCCCGCATCGGCGGCATGACGTCCTCCGGGCCGAAGTATCGCGTCTCCATGCTTTCGTCCAGATCCGGACGCAACTCTCCGCCCACGACCCGGCATTCGAAGAAGACCACCAGCGGCTGGGCGAGGTCGCCGTTGGGGTAGGTGAACCGGTACTCCGGACCGGAGTATACGCCGATCAGCGATACCGGCTCAACCTTCAATCCGGTCTCCTCGAATGTTTCGCGGACGACCGCCTCGTCCGCCCGTTCGTCCGGTTCGATCACGCCCCCGGGGAACCCCCACAGGTTCTCCCCGTCGCTGCGGCGCAGGAGAAGGATGCGCCCCTGCGAGTCGCGGATGCAGGCCGCGGCGGCCTGGCTGATCAGCAGATCGTTCCCGATGCATTCCCGCAGGCGGCGGGTATATTCACTCATTGGCATTCGTCACCTCACTTTGAAAGGGCGGCCGGCGCGCAGCCAAGCTCCGATCCGCTTGCCGGACCGCCGTGCTCCGGGACCTTCGCCTCCGCCCACGCCGACCGATCCTGTCCGGCGGGAATTTCCGCGCGCAGGCGGTGGGGGGAATGGAGGAAAGGATCCTCGCTCGAACGTCCAACTTCGATCCGCACGGGACTGGGTCCCGAAGCGGATGTGAACATCGGCGGGCGGCCGTCACGCCGGCGTGGAAGGGGCGGCGGATCATCTCGCCGCATCCGGGATTCCCGCGACGGCTCCGCCGTGCGTGATCCCGGAGCTCCCCGGGAATCCCGTTTCGTGGCGGAAGCAGGCCAGTCCGCCGGTATCCGAAGCGGCCCGGGAAGACGCTTCAAAAAAGGTTCTTCTTTCCGCAGAACCCGCATCGCTCATGGCTGCCCGGGGCTCCGCCGAAGCCCGCGTCAGTGATCGCAGATATTATCGCCCGTTTGCAGCGACCCGTTGAGAAAATCCTGCGCCACGGTTTCCGCCGTGCCGGCCGGGGCGCCGATGACGACCCGGATGCCTTGTTGGCGGAATAGGTTTTGCGCGCGGCTTCCCATTCCGCCGGCGATGATCACCTGCGCCCCGCGCTCCGCCAACCAACTCGGCAGGAGGCCCGGCTCGTGCGGCGGCGCGCCCACGTCCTCCCGCGCGAGGATCTTTTTGTGTTCGACATCGGCGTCGATCAGCGCGAAGGATTCGCAATGGCCGAAATGCAGAGCAAGTTTTCCGTCCGCCAAAGGTATCGCGATCCGCATGGGTGGTTTCTCCTTGGATGTTGTGATATCTGCCCTTTCCCGGGCTCCCGCAGCTTTCGCCAATGCCAAGACCGGCCGGATGACCTCCTGCAGGATCTTGGCCGCCGGCGAACCGCAGGGTTGATCGAAAAACGCCCGCCCGTTATCGGAGGCTTCGGCGATGGCGGGATCGATCGGGATGGATCCCAGGAACGACACCGCCATATCCTCCGCAATCCGGCGGCCTCCGCCGGATCGCAGAATCTGGGTGACCTCCCCGCATTTCGGGCAGATAAAACCGCTCATGTTCTCCACCACGCCGATCACCGGAATGCCGAGCTTGCGGCAAAAGGTGATGGATTTGCGCACGTCCACCGCGGCGACCTTCTGCGGGGTGGTGACGATCACCGCCCCGTCCAGCGCGCCGAGCAATTGAACGACGGACAGCGGTTCGTCGCCCGTTCCCGGCGGGGAATCGATCACCAGGTAGTCCAACTCGCCCCAGGCCACCTCGGACAGGAATTGCCGGATCGCCCCCATCTTCGCCGGACCGCGCCAGATCACGGCATCGTCCGGATTCTCCAGAAGGAACCCGATCGACATGACCTTCAATCCGCCTCTTTCCACCGGGATCATCCCGTTCGAGCCGCCGCGGATCGTTTCCCCCTCGATGCCGAGCATCGTGGGGACGCTGGGGCCGTGCAGGTCCGCGTCCAACAACCCGACGCGTTTCCCGGCCCGGACCAGCGCCACGGCGATGTTGACGGCCAGCGTGCTTTTCCCGACGCCCCCTTTGCCCGAGAGGACGATGACTTTATGGCGGATACCGGAAAGCCGGGCATGCAGGGCGCGCCGGTCCGCGAAATGCTTGTCGCTTTCCCCGTCCAGCTGCGCCGCGCCTCCGCTGTGCGGATCGGTGCGGGCGTTTGTTCCGGCTTGCCCGTTCGATTCCCGCGGCACCGCCGGGCGGGATAGGTATTCTTCGCAAGCGGCCTTCAGGGTGGTTACAGCCAGTAGCGCGCAATGCTCGGATTCCGGAGGCACCCCGCCGAGCGCGGCAAGAATCTCGCGCGGGGAGATCCGCGCCGCGTCCGCCACACTTCGTCCGTCGGCCAGGCACGCCGCCATGCTGCCGCAGGCCTTGGATGCGCCGCAACCGTCGGTGGAAAAGGAGATGTCCGCGACGGCATCGTCTTTTGCCTTCAAGCGAAACTCCATCGTGTCGCCGCAGGGGCCGGTGACGCGCGCCCGCGCGTGGTATGTCTCGAGCGCTTCTTGATGGCGGGGGCGTTGTGCGTGATCCCGCGCCGTCGGAGAAAAACCTTCCGGTTCGTGGCAATCCGTGTGTCGGTTACGCACCCAACAGCCCCAGTCGGTCCCATACGCCGCGGATATCTCCGGCGCAGGGCGACTCCGTCTCCACCACCGCCTTTTCCTGCATCTGGGCGGCGGTGACCGACGGGTCGTAGCGGATGCGGCCGACGATCCGCGCCCCCGCCTTTTCCGCCTCCCGTTCGATCCGTTCCGTCGCCCCGGGGTTCACGTCCCATTTGTTGACGCATACCGCGGCCGGGATCTTGAAGTGCCGCGCCAGGGACAACACCCGGTTCAGGTCGTGTTCGCCCGAGACGGTCGGTTCGGTCACGACCAGCACCTGCGAGGCGCCGGTCAGCGAGGCGATCACCGGACAGCCGATCCCCGGCGGCCCGTCGACCAGGATCAACGGCAGTTCCTCTTCCTCCGCGATGCGGCGGGCTTCGCGGCGCACCGTCGAAACCAGCTTGCCGGAGTTTTCGGCCGCGATGTTCAACCGCGCGTGCACCATCGGGCCGGCGCGGGTGTCGGAGATCATCCACTCGCCGCAATTCCGCTCCGGGAAGTCGATCGCCCCTTGCGGGCAGAAGCGGACGCACACGCCGCATCCCTCGCAGCCGGCCGGATCGATGGAATACACCGTCCTGCCGTCGGGGCCGTCCTTGGCGCGGATCGCGTCGAACCGGCACAGGGACATGCATTCCCCGCAACCGATGCAATCCTCTTCGCGGATGACGGCTTCGTTGCCGGAAATGAATTCGTTGCGCGTGCGGATCCGCGGCGAGAGAATCAGGTGCAGGTCCGCCGCGTCCACGTCGCAGTCGGCGACAACCGAGCGCCCGGCCAGCAGCGCCAACGAGGCCGTCAGGCTGGTCTTTCCGGTGCCGCCTTTGCCGCTGATCACCACCAACTCATGCATGCGTGTCCTCCCGCCGGCCTCGCGACGGCCGTTTTTCTCCGAAAACAACGTACAAAATCGATTCCGCCCCGGCAGGGCTCGCGGTAAGGTCGCCTCCCTGCAGGCTCATGAAGTATTCCGCGCGGACGGCGAAGTGCTCCTCCGCCGCGCGTGCGATGGCCTTCAGGTCCGTGTGCCGGATCTTCGAGACATAAGAATCAGATGATCGGGATTTTTGTTTGAAGTACGCCGAATCGGGATTGAGCAGCATGGCGATGATCCGGCCGGCCGGATTCAGCGCCGCGGCCGCGCGGTCCAGCGCCTTCCGGTAATCCCCGATGAATTGCAGCGACGCCACGAAGAGCGCCGCGTCGAAGGATTCTTCCGGCAACGCCATCGTCTCGGCGTCGGCCACGATGGTCCGCACGGTATCCGGAGCGCACCCCAGCGCCGTGCGCGAGACGTCGACACCCGTGACGCGAAAGCCGCGCTCGGCCAGCCCGCCTTCGATCACAGCCGGTCCGCAGCCCACGCTCAACACCGTGCGGCATCCGCCCAGGTGGGAGACCAGGTACTCCAATTCCAATTGAAAGACCCGCCGCCAAAAATCCTTCCGGCAGGATTCCAGATACCGCGCCATTCCCTCTTCCGATCCGTTCGCGTCCCGCTCGCCGCCGTGGGGCGGCCGGTCGATCCGTCGGCTATCCATCTCAATGCCCATGGCTCAGATGAAACGCCGCGATCGTCGCGATTCCCAGGAGAATCAGCGGCAGTTCCCACAGCAACGCGCGCAGGCCGCCGTCGGTCCGGCGCCCGGGGATCAGGTCCGCCAGCGCGATATAGATGAAGCTGGCGGCGGAGATCGCGAGCAGGTACGGAGTCCAAGATTCGACGAGCGGAAGCAGGAAATAAGTCAGCAGGGCTCCCGCCAGCGCCGCCGCGCCGGAAAGCACGTTGAAGAGCAGGGCGCGGGAACGGGTGAACCCGCTTTCCAGCAGAATCGCGAAATCGCCGACTTCCTGAGGCACTTCATGGGCGGCGGCGGCCACCGCGGTGGCGATCCCGAGCGGAATCGCGGCCGCAAACGCCGCGGCGATCGCCACCCCGTCGACGAAGTTGTGCAGGGAATCGCCGAGCAGGATCAGCGTGCCGGCCTGGCTGTGCGTGTCGCACGGCCGGTTGTGGCAGTGCCGCCACACCGCCAGCTTCTCGATCAGGTAGAAGAGCAGCAGCCCGGCCAGCACGCCGGGGAGGATCACGTCGGGTTCCGCCTCTTCCAGCGCGTGCGGGATCATCCCGAAGAAAGCCGCCCCGAGCAGCGTCCCGATGGCGTAGGGGATCAGTACCGCGGAGAACGCGGCCAGCCGTTTGCCCTTGATCAGCAGCAGCGACGCGGCCAGCAGGACCGAGATGATCGAACCGAGCAGGGTGAATCCAAGTATCCAAATCAACATCGGGTGGGTATTCCCTAACCTAGCGAGAATGTCCGCCGTAGCTTCTTAAGAAGAATGTGTGCCCCGCGTAGCTGCTCTCGAGCAGTTCGCCCCGCGCTTTCAATCCTTCCACCAGCGACCACGCGGCTCCGGCCCGGGCGAGAAAATCGCGGACGGCTTCTTCCCGCATCGGGTGTACGGCGGTGATATTCAGGAGGTCGGTCTCCGCCTCTCCGGTGGAGGCGAACGAATCCCCCTCGTATCCGATCAGCAATTCCACGTTCGCGACCTGTTCCCGCAGGATCTGATACGTCCGGTTTAAGACGTCTTCACCCGGAGGCCGGACCCAGGATTCCGCGGGAGGACGCGTGGGGATGCTCACATAAGCCGTGTGCGGGCGCAAGCGGCCGAGGAAATCGGCCAGTTTCCGCGCGCCTTCCTCGTCGTCGCGGTTTCCCTCGACCAGCATGGTTTCCGTGACCAGCTTCCCTGCAAATGCCTTCGCGAAGGCCAGCGAGCCGTCGAGGATCGAAGCCAGCCGAAGGGAGTTGTGCGGGCGGTTAACCGCCCGCCAGACCGGCTCCTGCACGGAATCGAACTTCAGCGAAACCCAATCCGCGCTTCCAAGTTCTTCCCGCACGTCTTCCCGTCCCATCAGCGAAGCGTTCGAGATCACGCCGATCGGGATGCCCAGGGGTTTCAGCAAGGCGATGAGCTTGCCCAGGCGGATGTCCAGGGTGGGCTCCCCGTCCGGCACGAAAGTGATGTAATCGATCCGCTCGTTCTTCCCGGCGGCGTTTTTCACCCTTGCGCGGACGTCTTGGGCGACCGCATCCGGATCATAAAAGGCTTGTCGTTCGATCCGCATCTCCTTGGTGCGCCCCACCTGGCAGTAGATGCAGGAATAGGAACAGATCTTGGGGGGGATGTTGTTCACCCCGAGGCTTCTTCCCAAGCGACGCGAGGGCACGGGCCCGAAGGTGTATCGGGTTTCACTTTCGGTCACGATTCGCTCCCGCACGGCGGTTCACCGCAGCGCTCGCCGCGCCCGCAGCAGGTCCGGCCGGTTTGCTCCAGCGCGCATCCGCTCCCGCCGCCGCGGGGGGAGGCGGAGCCCCCCCCCTTGACCACGACAGCGGTGCCGCTGCTGAGCAGGCGCCGGACGCCTCCCCGGCACTCGGGACAGGTTGCGACCGGCTCCTCGGCGATCGCCTGGCGGCGCTCAAACCGCAGGCCGCAGGCAAGGCACTCGTATTCGTACGTGGGCACGGATCAGTTCTCCTTCCGCAGCCGTTGATCGGCGATCTCGGCCGCGTTGACGATGTGGTAGGCGATCGGCGAGGCCGTCAGCGCCGGATGGGTCCCCAACTGGAAGGTGGCGATGTCCTCGACCGTCATCTTCTTTTGGACGCAGGCGGCGACGATGTTGGTCATCTCGCCGACGCTGTCGCCGCCGCGGATCTGGCCGCCGAGGAGGACGCCGGAGTTGGCTTCGAATACCAGCTTGAGCTTGGTGGGCGCCGCGCCCGGCATGCCGCCCGGGTGTCGGTTGGGGCCTTCCACGCTCGAACACACCACCTTGTATCCCAGCTTCTTGGCGGCGGTCTCGGTCAACCCCGCGGTCCCCAGGGCCAACGGGCCGACCGCGGTGCACCATGCCCCGACCGTTCCTTCGCTCTCGCGGCGGATGCCGTACAGATTCGCTCCGGCGATCCGCGCCTCCAATTCGGCGATCGAAGCCAGTTTGAGCATGCAGGCGTGCCCGCCGAAGAAGGAGACTTTGTCCGTGCAGTCGCCGCAGGCGAAGATCGACGGGTCGGACGTGCGCATATTGCGGTCGACTGTGATGCCCCCGCCGGCGCCGATTTCCAACCCGATCTTGCGGGCCAGTTCCGCGTTCGCCCGCGATCCGATGCCCAGGATCACCAGGTCCGTTTCCACGGCGCTGCCGTCCTGCAGGCGCACGGCGCGGACGGCGCCCTCGCCCTCCAACGCCTTGACGACGGTGGCGGTGCGGATCTCGATCCCGCGCGAGGCCAGCAGTTTTTCCATTTCTTCGCAGAACTCGGGATCGTAGGCCAGGTTCAGGCAGTTGGCTTCCATCTCGATCACCGTGACCTGCTTGCCGCCGAGCTTGTTGATCTCGTCGGCGAACTCGATGCCGATGAAGCCTCCGCCGATGATCACGATCCGCTTGGCCCCTTCCAGGGCCTTCTGCAGCGAGCGCAGGTACTCTACGTCCTTCTCGATCGTAAACACGCCCTTGAGGTCGATCCCGGGGATGGGCGGGCGGGTCGGAACCGACCCGGTCGCCAGAATCAACCGTTCGTATTCCAGGGTTTCTTTCCCGAGGGAGACGGTTTTCGCCTTCCGGTCGACATTGTCCACGGAGCCCACCCGCCAATCGATCTTGTTCGATTCCAGAAGCGCGTCGGGAATCAGGTTCTTGTCCGGATCGCCCAGGGTTCCGTAGATGTACGGAATGCCGCAGGGGATGGGAACTTTTTCTTCCTGGCGTAAGATCAGCACTTTCTTGTCGGGGTAATGCCTGCGGACGGTGATCGCCGCCGTCAAGCCGGCGGCGCTGCCGCCCACAACCACCACGTCCCACTTGCCGTTGCTTGCTTTGCTCATGGTTTCTCCATTGGATTGACCGAGCAGGGGGGGACCCTTGCCCGGGATTTTTCCATCCCGCGCTTTGCCCTTCAGCCGGTGTCCCCGCCGCCGGCGAGGATCCCGCCCAGTTCACGGATGCGCTCCGACAGCTGTTCCGCGGCGCGGATCGCTTCCTGGTCCTGTTTGATTTCTCCCGCCGCGTAGGCGCAGCCGCAAACGCCCCTGCCGGACGGTATCATTTCGTGCTTGAGGAAAAACGCGTTTATGGCCGTCAGCGCGCTCTCATGGCCGTAGCGGCGTCCGACGGTCACGGCTCCGCCGATCTTGTTTTTTAACTTGCCCCGCAGCGGCCAGGTGCGGTCTATGAAGGTTTTCATCTGGGCCGAGATGTTGTTGAAGAAGACCGGGCTGCCCATCACGATCGCGTCGCTTTCGAGAATCAATGGCACCAGACTCCGGCTGAACGGGTCGTCGATCACGCACCGTCCCGTGGCCTGGCAGGACCAACAGGCGCGGCAGGGAGCCATCTCGAAATCCGCGAGTTTGATGAAGCCGCCGCCGGTCCTGAGCAGGACGCGGCGCAGAAGGTAATCCGTATTGCTATCCGCTCTCGGGCTTCCCGAGATGTAGAGTACGTTCATTTCATTCCCCGGAGGCGGCTTGCCGTGTCAGGTTGCCGGCCCCCAACAATTTCGCGCTCAGCCCGCGGAACAAATCTCCGTATTCCGGCAGCGCGTCGACCAGGAGCTCGCCCCGCGAATAGGCTTCCGCGATCCGCCGGTCGTCGGGGATCTCGAGCAGGATCTCGATCCCTTCCCGGGCGCAGTAGTCGTGGACGCGCCCATCGCCGATTCCCATCCGGTTGACCGCTACGCCGAACGGAATCCCCAGGATGCGCATGGTTTCCACGGCCAGGGTCAGGTCATGCAAGCCGAAAGGCGTCGGTTCCGTGACCAGCACGACGAAGTCGGCCCCGCGCACGGCGGCGATCACCGGGCAGGAGGTGCCCGGCGGGGCGTCGACGATCGCGGGCGTTCCCTCCCGCAGGCGGCGCTTCACCGCCCGGATCAGCGGCGGCG
Source organism: Anaerolineales bacterium (assembly GCA_016928575.1). NCBI lineage: Bacteria > Bacillati > Chloroflexota > Anaerolineae > Anaerolineales > Anaerolineales bacterium. The sequence continues at coordinate 4,431 of JAFGKK010000102.1, read as the reverse complement.
ACAATGGCGACCCGATATCCAGCTTCCCGGTGACCAGACGGATGTTATCCGACTGCATCTCCTGGACGGCTCCGATCCGCCGTTCGACTTCGCGGATGGCTTTGCGCGGGCAGACCAGCGTGCACCCGCCGCAGGAATGGCACATCTCGGGAATCAGCACGGGCTTGCTCAGGAACGCCAGAATTGCGTGGTAGACGCAGAACCGGCCGCACTCGCCGCAGGAATCGCACAGCGCTTCGTCGAACTCCGGGACGGGCAGGGTGACGACCTCTTCTGAGGGCTCGCCGCCGCGCAGAAAGAGGTGCGCGTTCGGCTCCTCCACGTCGCAATCCATTAATTGGATTGCCTCCCCGTACGCGCGGGCGAGGTTCACTGCCAAGGTTGTTTTTCCGGTCCCGCCCTTGCCGGAGGCTATGGCTAAAATCATGAGACGGCTCCGTCTTTTTACATTCGCTTTTCTTCGCCCGCAGTGATGCGGGGCGGAGAACCCGGCTCGACCGGTCGCACCATCGCAATCGGTTGCGGATTATTCTCCGGCAGGGAAACTCCGCTCCCCCTCATCCGGCTCCCCGGCGCGTTCCCGCATCCCGCTCGGGACAGGCGCTCCGGGACAAGTTCGGCCGCCTTCTCCCGGCGCATGCTGGGAGAAGGCGGAATCCCTCCCGGCCGTCTACTTCATCTTCTTGATCTCTTCCTCGACTTCTTCCATGCCTTCGTCGTAGAACTTCTGCTCGTCGGGCGCCAGCTCATGCAGCAAGCGCAGGAACTCGCCGGCGTGGACCCGCTCTTCGTCGGCGATGTCGGTCAGCACGTCGATCGCCAGCTTGTTGTCGGTGCTCTCGGCCAGCTGCATGTAGAGTTGGATGGCTTCGTATTCCGCCGCCACCATGAAGCGGATGGCGCGGACCAGCTCTTCCTTGGTCAATTTTCTGGATTGCGCCATCCCGGAAAATGGGGATCCGAATTCGGGCATCGCGTATCTCCTTTGCGGTGTGGTTTTCCGGCATTATACCGGTGATGCTCCGCGGCGTAATCGCGCCGCGGCGGCGGTTTTTCCGTACCGGCGGCCGGCCGTGCCGCGGATTCGGGATCAAGATCCGGCGGAAACGGTTTCGGAACGGACGACATCATCCACGCCTTGACGGGCCAAGACGTGCGTTCCCACCGGTTCGCCTGTCATTCCGGCCGTCACCGGGCATTTGACCCGGAAGAGGAAGAAAATATTCCCCGGCTCGCCGGACAGACTCTCGAAGTTGCCCTGTCCCTTGGACAGGATCAGGTCCGCTCCGGCGTAGCGGCGTTGGAATTCCGGGCTGCAATCCGCGAGCAGCGTGCCGGGTGCGTCGGAGCCGTTGTCGATCACTTCGATCATTGTATCCAATCCGGCCGCGCGGGCGTCCTCGCGGGTGGCGTCGTTAATCACCGGCGCGCCGCGGACCGCCAGCGTCACCCGTTCCCGGGGAAGCTGTTCGAGCAGAAGCCGGTCGAAAAAAATCTCCCCGGCGTTGTCCGCGAGGTACAGGATCCGGCGGGCGCGCGCGACGGCCGCCCGCAGGCCTTCCAGGTCGCCGGCCAGGCGCGCCCTAGCGGCCCGCTTTAATTCTCCCGGCACATCGGCCTCGTTCCAACCGGATTTTGCGCCCATGTCGATCAAATTGGCCGCCACCGCCAGGCGTACCGCCGCGCCCAGGGGATCCGCCGCGGCGGCGATTTGCTCGCGAAAGCGGGGCAACAAGCCGGCCGCCGTCTGGTTTTGACGCGCCTTTGCTTCCCGGTATGGATCCGCCTGGCCGGTGATTTCGCGCAGCCGCCGGTGAATGCGCTGGGCGAGCAGGGGCGGCGGCAAGGCCAGGTCCATAGCCGACGTCCAGCGCAGGACCTCGCGCAGGATCCGCTCGTGGACGGCTGCATCCGCCGTGGTCAGCCGGGCCGCATCGAGCGCCTGACGCACGAGGCAGGGGATGCATTCCAGGTTCGTCTTCATGGTTTTTCGTACCGGCGCCGGCCCCTTGCCCGGACCGCTTCCTCGTCCGCCAGACCGTCCTGCCAGCCGTTGCGCGTCCCCTCGATGCGGTCGAAGCGCGCGGTGTAGGGCTTGATGTCCAGGAGCGGCGTTCCGTCGAGCACGTCGATCCGATCGAGGTGTAGCACGTTTCCCTCGCGGCGAAGCAGCCCGACGATGCTGAGCCCGATCGCATTCGGCCGGCACGGGGCTCGCGTGGCGAACACGCCCGTTTGCTTATTGACCAGGAAGGGCTTCACCCGAAATTGCGGCGACCCGGCCCGGTGCAGGTGATAGAGCAGGTAGATGTGCGAAAACCCGTCCAGACCGTCCAGACCGGCAGCGAACTCGGGCAGGATTTCCGCCCTCCCCTCGCATCCCGCCGCGAAAGCGGGTTGGATGGGGATTTGTTCCGGATCGGTATGGTTGCTCCGGATCACCCCGATCGGGCGGAAGCGGATTGCCGAATCCGTCACCAGTGCCCCCCGACGTCGGCCGAGCCGGCCTCGGCCAGCTTGCCGGCTTTATACTGCTCAAGCGCCTCGGCGACCGTCCCGGTCTCGGCGGTGTAAACCTTCACCCCGGCCGCTTGCAGGGCGCGGAAGGCGTTCGGGCCGCAGTGCCCGGAGATGAGCGCCTTCGCCCCCGTGCGGACGACGGCCTCGGCGGATTGGTAGCCTGCGCCCTGGGCCGCGTTAAGGTTTTTCTGGTTGTCGACGACTTCGAACGAACCGGCGTCGAGGTCGAACACGATGAACTTCGGCGCCCGGCCGAAACGGCTGTCGAGCGGCGCGGAAAGATCGTTGCCCGATGTCGTCAAGGCGATCTTCATCAAAGCACCTCCTGATGGGTGTGGGCAGGGTTCGGAAAAAAGAAAAAAAGGTGGTCGAGCAACCCCGGGGATTTTCCGGGGCGTAACCCCCCGGCCTGATCCGAGCCGGGGCGGTCGAAACCACTGGAAAACTTCGGGGTCTCCATACGCCCGCATCGAGCGCGGGCCACCCCGGCCTCGCTCCGCGAAGCGGGGCTCGGCCGGCTTTTTTCGCGTCCTCTTAAGCCTCTCCGCCGGCGGAACAGGACGGCCCGCGGCCGGCGGAGAGGCGTCGGATTAATTCATTTCCCGGATCGGTCCGATTCAAGGTCTTCGAGCCGTTTGCGGATCTGCTCCAGTTGGGCCTGCAAAGCGTCGGACTGGTTCTTGAGCGCCTGTTTTTCCCATTCCGGATCGGGAGTTTGATACGGCGCGGCATACGGGCCCGAACGCGCCCAGGCCGGCAATCCGGTGGCGTAGTACATGTTGCGCCAGCCGCGTCCGCGGCCCATCCCAAATCCGCGTCCGCCGCCCATCCCCATCCCGCGCCCCGGTCCCGGCGCGGCGTATCCCGGCGCGCCCGAGCCCGAGCAATACCCGAGCCCGCGCCCGGTCATCGGCCCCATCCCCGTCGGTCCTGTGCGGTCTCCTCGTGGCATGTTGGTTTCTCCTTTCTTTTGGATTTACTCGCGCGTCAGGCGCGCACCGCAATCCGGGCAGGTACGGTCGAGGCAGCGCTGGCCGACGATGTGCGGGAATTTTTTTCCGCATTGCGGACAGACGCAATTGCCGCCCGGGCCGGAGCCCGGTTTGCTGCCTCCGCCGCGCCCGCGTCCGCCGCCTTGCCCGGCCCCGATCCCCCACCCGCGGCCGCCCCCACCGCCGCCGCCGCCCCCACCTCCGCCGCCTCCGCGGCCCCGAGCTTGCATTGTAAAGTTGTTGCGATTGAGTTCCATCATCACGATCTCCTTTTTTCTACCCCCCCGTCGTTCCCCTATTTCCAAGGAATGGGGGAACGGGTCTTGGGAGGAGTGGTTGCGCCGATCCCGCTCTCGCGGGATGATGAATACCCCGCAACGGCCCCCCGGCCCGGCCCGCCGAGGGCGGGCTCGCACCTGCCCTCGGCATGCTCTCTGCCGGGGCAAGCCGCGCGGTCATTCATTTCTTTTTCAGCACGGTGCCCAACACGGTTTCCTTGGCGAGCTTCTTGGTGCAGAAGAACCAGTCGTAGCAGTGCAGATCCGCGTCCTTGCTCTCCATGCGCTCCTTGGCCACGCCGCACGAGCCGGCGGTCGGGACGATCACGTCATCGCCCGGCTGCCAGTCCGCCGGCAGGGCCACCGAGAAGGCGTCGGCGGTCTGCAAGGCGATCAACACCCGGTACAGCTCCTCGAAGTTGCGCCCCAGGCTGAGCGGGTAGTACAGAATCGTGCGGACGACGCCTTTGGGATCCACGTAAAAGACCGCCCGCACGGCTTTGGTCGAGCTTTCCCCGGGCTGGATCATCCCGTATTTCTTGGCCACATCCATGGTGATGTCTTCGATCAGCGGGAACTTGACCTCGACGTTCTTCATCCCCTTGTATTCGATTTTTTCCTTGATCGTCCGCAGCCAGGCG
>JAFGKK010000101.1 GCA_016928575.1 Anaerolineales bacterium | reverse complement strand
GTCAGGAGAGGGGGAAGGGGCCAGGGGATAGGGGTGAGGATGGAAAAGAGCAGGATTTCATTTCAATATTCCTGAGGCTGAGGAGATACCCGGATAATTTCCAACCTCCTCGATGAGTTCGGTAGGTTCGGGGAGGAGACGGCTGCGGTGCGCTATTTCTTCTTTTTCGCTTCGTTGGGCTTGTCGGGCCGCGCGGCAGGCTTTGCGGCCGGCGGCTTCTTCGCCGCCGGGGCCGCGAATTCCTTGTGCAACGCCAGGCGCAGGACCTCGTCGATGTGCTCAACCAGCGAGATCGTCAACTCGTCGCGGACGTTTTTGGGGATCTCGATCAGGTCTTTTTTGTTGTGTTTGGGGATGATCACCTTCTTCAGGCCGATGCGGTGGGCGGCGATGACTTTGTCGCGCACGCCCCCGACCGGAAGCACGCGGCCGCGCAGGGTGATCTCGCCGGTCAGGCCCACCTCGCGGCGGGCTTTGCGGCCGGTGAAGGCCGAGACCAGCGCGGCGGCGATCGTGATCCCGGCGCTGGGCCCGTCTTTGGGAATCGCGCCCTCGGGGATGTGGATGTGCACGTCGGTCTTTTCGAACCGCTGCGGCTCCAGGCGGAACTGCTTGGCCCGCGATTTAAGGTACGACATCGCCGCCTGGGCGCTCTCCTGCATCACCTCGCCGATCTGGCCGGTGATCTGGATGTTGCCCTTGCCTTCCACCAGGACCACTTCCACCGGCATCGTATCGCCGCCGTTTTCGGTCCACGCCAGGGCGGTGGCCACCCCCACCTCATCCTGCTTCTCCGCCTCTAACTGGAAGAATTGCTGGGGGCCGAGGAACTTCGGAACGGCCGCTGCGTCGATCCGCTCCGGGAGGCGCTTGCCTTCCGCCTTCCGCCGGGCCACCTTGCGGCAGATGCGCGCGATCTCGCGGTCGAGGTTGCGCACCCCCGCCTCCCAGGTGTATTCGCGGATGAGCCGGAGCAGGGCGTCCTCGCCCAAGGCGAACGGCACGTTGTCCAATCCGTTCTCCTCCCGCTGGCGCGGGATCAGGAATCGGTTGGCGATGGCGATCTTCTCCTGCTCGATGTAGCCGGGGAATTCGATCACCTCCATCCGGTCCAGCAGGGCCGGCGGGACCGGGCCGAGGGTGTTGGCGGTGGTGATGAACATCACCCGCGAAAGGTCGTAGGGCAAGTCGAGGTAGTGGTCGTCGAAGGCGTGGTTCTGCTCCGGGTCAAGCACCTCGAGCAGGGCGGCGGCCGGATCGCCGCGGAAATCCACGCCGAGTTTGTCGATCTCGTCGAGCATGAACAGCGGGTTGACCGTCCCGGCGCGGCGCATCGTCTGCAGGATCCTGCCCGGCAGGGCGCCGATGTAGGTCCGCCGGTGTCCGCGGATCTCGGCTTCGTCGCGCACGCCGCCGAGCGAGACCCGCACGAATTTGCGCCCGAGCGTTTCGGCGATCGAGCGGCCGAGCGAGGTTTTGCCGGTGCCGGGCGGGCCGACGAAGCACAGGATCGGCTGTTTCTGCTTTTTCGGGGCGAGCGTGCGCACGGCCAGGTATTCGAGGATCCGCTCCTTGGCTTTGGGCAGGCCGTAGTGGGCCCGGTCGAGGACCGCGGCCGCGCGTTTGAGGTCGAGGTTGTCTTCGGTCTGCTTTTGCCAGGGCAGGTCGGTCAGCCAATCGAGGTAGGTGCGGACGATCGCCACCTCGGGAGCCATCGCGGGCATCTGCCCCATGCGCTCGAGCTCCTTCAGCGCCTTGGTCTGCACCTCTTCGGGCATCCCGGCCTTGAGGATGGCGTTCTTGACCTCGGTCAGCTCCTCGGACCAGGAATCCTGCTCGCCGAGTTCGGTCTGGATCGCCTTCATCTGCTCGCGCAGGTAGTATTCGCGCTGGGTGCGGTCCACCTCGCTCTGGACTTTCGAGTGGATCCGGTTTTCCAGTTCGAGCACGTCCAACTCGCGTCCGAGCATCACGCTCAGCCGCTGGAGCCGCAGTTCGACGTCGAACGTTTCCAGCATCCGCTGGCGGTCCGGCACGGTCACGCCGAGCGTGGAGACGATCAGATCCGCCAGCCAGCCGGGGTTCTCGACGTTCAGCGCGAACACGTAGGCGTCGTCCGGCAGGCTGCGGTTCAATTGGACGACCTTCTCGAACAATGCCAGGACCGCGCGCATCAGCGCTTCGGTCTCGCGGGAGCGGTCGGCGCTCTCATACACCGGCCGCGCCCGGGCGCGCAGAAAGCTTCCGCCCGGCAGGTACTCGATGATTTGGACCCGGCGGCGCCCCTGGGCTAGGACGGTGGTCTCGCCTTCCGGCAGGTGGAGCACCCGCCCCACCGCCGTCTCGCAGCCGACGGTGTACAGGTCGGCGTAGGAGGGATCGTTTTTCTCCTCGTTTTTCTGGGCGACCGCGATCACCGTCTGCCCGGCGCCGTGGGCGAACTCGAGCGCTGAAAGCGCGCTTTCCCGACCGACGAACAGCGGCGTGACCATCCGCGGAAACACCACCAGGTCGCGCAGCGGCAGGACGGCGCAGGTGACGAGCCCGTCCTTGTCGAGCGTCGCGTCGCGGATCTTTTGCAGTTCCTCGGTCCGGCTGCCGAGCACCTCGGCGAATTCGGACCGCAGCTGCCAATCTCGGTATTCTTGTCCGTTCATTTTTTCCGTCGTTTCCTACGCGCCGTCCGCCGGGCCGGAAAGCCGCTCCCGGGCGGAGAAGAATTCTTTTTGGAGGTTCGGCCATTCCTCCAGCACCGCGCCGGCGACGAACAGGCTGCCCGCCGAAAGGAGAACGTCTTCCGGCCCGACGAGGGCGAATCCGCGCTTCAGCGCCGGCGCCGGATCGTCCGAGGTCTCCGCCGGACAACCCCGCTCCCGGGCGAGGGCGGCGATTTTCTCCGGGTCGGCCGCCCGCGGATGGGTGGAGCGGGTCGCCACCACCCGCGAGATCCGCGGCAGAAGTTCGTCGAGCATCCCGGCGATGTCTTTGTCGTCGGAGGCGCCGAAGATCAGCACCACCCGGCGCTCCGGGAAGTAATCGTCGAGCGCCGTGCGCAGCCTCCGCGCCGAATCCACGTTGTGCGCCGAATCCACCACCACCGCCGGCGAGAGGCGCAGGATCTGGAACCTTCCCTCCCAGCGGACCGAATCCAGGCCTTCGCGGATCGCGCGGTCGGGGATCGGAAGGCCGCCGTCCCGCGCCGTGCGCAGTCCGGCCACGGCCGTGGCGGCGTTGATGATTTGATGATACCCCAGAAGGGGGATTTCATACCGCTCGGCGATCTGCCGCAAGCCTCCTCCCCGCGCCAGCACCGCGTCCACCTCGGCTTGGTCCTTCGCACTCCAAAAGAAGAAGGACTGCCCTTGCAGGTCGTGCCGCTCGGGCGCGAAGTGCCAATCCCGCCCGACCAGCGACAGCGGTGCCTTGCGCTCCTCGCTCACGGCCCGGAGGACCTTCCGGGCTTCACCCTCCTGCGGGGAAGCGACCACCGGGACCCCCGGTTTGATGATCCCCGCCTTTTCGAAGGCGATGTCGGCCAGCGTGTTGCCAAGCAGGTGGGTGTGGTCGTAGGAAAGCGAGGTGATCACCGAGATCAGCGGCGCGACGACGTTGGTCGCATCCAGCCGCCCGCCGAGGCCCACCTCCGCCACGACGGCTTCCGCCCCCTCTTCCTTGAAGTATTGAAAGGCGGCGGCGGTGGTGATTTCGAAGGTCGTCAATCCGGGGACTTTCGCCACCGGAACGCGCAGGGAAAACACCAGGTCCGCCAGACGGTCGTGCGCGATCGGGCTTCCCCCGGCGCGGATCCGCTCGCAGAAATCGATCAGATGTGGGGAGAGGTAGAAGCCGGTGCGCAGGCCCGCCGCGCGCAGGCAGGATTCAACCATCGCCGCGACGGATCCCTTGCCCTTGGTCCCCGCGATGTGGATCACCGGATACGCCCGGTGCGGATCGCCCAGGTGCCCCAGCAGGGCCTGCATCCGTCCGAGGTCCAGCGTGCGCGGCGAGTATTGGTACGAGCGCTGTAGGCTGTAGTCGATGAACGAATACAGGTAATCCAGCGCCTGCTGATAGGTGAAGGTTTTCACGCGGGGGATTGTAACACTCCCAAGCCCCCTTTTTCGAAGGCCTTCGCCGAATTTCGCGCCCCGCATCCCCTTCTTCCGCGCGCAGCAATGTCCTTCCTTTATAATCCGGTTGTTTTTTCCATCGTTCCCCTTTTCACTCCCCAATCTTTCAGTGTGCACATACGGCTTTCTTCCTCGTCTCCCTCCCGGCATTCTTCCATTCCGAATACCCCGCTTCACTTTCTCGCAAATCATCCCCCTTCCTCACCCCCCAACCCCTTCTTTTCAACTTGGAATATTCCCCGAATCGTAAATGCTTAGGCGGCTTTTTTCGACAGAATAATCTCAGCATACCATCACCAGTGTTGTAGGTTTTGTCCGTCACCCCGGCGTGCCCGAAGCCGGGGTCCAGTATTTATTGAAGATTTACTGGATGCCGGCTAATTTCACCCCCGGCAAAGAACACGCCGAGGGCGGGCGCCGGCAGGACGATCGCCAGCTGAGTAGTAACCCCGAATCATTTTTCACCTCGAGGCATCCCCCTTCCTCACCCCCCAACCCCTTCTTTTCAACTTGGAATATTCCCCGAATCCAATTTTCATGGCTTGTCATCCCCCTTCCTCACCCCCCAACCCCCTCTCCTGGCTAACGCCAGGAGAGGGGGTGCGGCCATCTAAAAACGCAAGAATTTCCCGTAATATAACCGTAACATTTTCTTTTATTTTTCCTGACGGGATCCGCAGGATCCGAACGCCCATCCTCTTAAGTTGCTCATCGCGCAAAAGGTCATGATTTCGAACGAGGGGCTTATTATGAATCAAGCCATCGATCTCCACCCCCGCCATTTTCTCTAGGCAGAAAAAATCGATAATCCAGCGGCCGACGGGATATTGCCGCCGGAATTTATATCCCCCCAACCTACGTCCCCGAAGGACAGACCATAATAGTTCTTCGGATTCCGTCGAAGTCCGGCGCAAATATCTTGCATTCATAACGGCTATTGAGTCTGTAGGATGTCGTTTCTTCATGGCCTATTACTCCCCCTTGGATGAACTTGACTCAATTGTATCGCACTACCCCCCTCTCCTGGCATCAGCCAGGAGAGGGGAAGGGGGTGAGGAAGGAAACGCAAGCCGGCGAAGTATATACCGGGATTGTGGAAGACGGGATCAGCCAGG
>JAFGKK010000100.1 GCA_016928575.1 Anaerolineales bacterium | reverse complement strand
GACATTTCCTGGGAGGGAAGAACCCATCAATTAATCCGGATCACCCGATGGCACCGACCATTTTACAGAAAGAATGTTGCATAATCCAAAGGCGCAAAGGCGCAGAGGTGCCAAGACGCGGAAAATATCCATTTATTCAAGGCGACCTTGCACCTTAGCGCCTTTGCGCTCTTCTTTTTCGCCTTTACCACCAATCCGCCGGATACAGTAGAATATTCCGTGGGATACGGAGGAGCATCAAGGAAGGTACTCATGCAAACTCAGAATTTTATACGGCTGGAAAACGAATACGGCGCGATGAACTACAAGCCGCTCGACGTCGTCCTGACCCGCGGGCAGGGGATCTGGGTTTGGGACGTGGACGGCAAGAAGTACATGGACTGCCTCTCCTCGTATTCGGCCGTCAACCAGGGCCACTGCCATCCGAAGATCGCCGCGGTGATGAAGGAACAGGCGGAGAAGCTGACCCTCACCTCGCGCGCCTTCCGCAACGACCAACTGGGGCCCTTCTACAAGGAACTTTGCGAGCTGACCCATTCGCATACCGTCCTGCCGATGAACAGCGGCGCCGAGGCGGTCGAAACCGCGATCAAGGCGGTCCGCAAGTGGGGATACCAAGAGCGCGGGGTGCCCGAAGGGCGGGCGGAGATCATCGCCTGCGAAAATAATTTCCACGGGCGGACGATCACCATCGTCGGCTTCAGCACCGAGGAGCAGTACCGCGAGGGATTCTCCCCGTTCACGCCGGGATTCACCATCATCCCGTTCGGCGATGCCGGCGCGCTGGAGCGGGCGATCAAACCGGAAACGGTGGCGTTCCTGGTCGAGCCGATCCAGGGCGAGGCCGGCATCATCATCCCTCCGGCGGGATACTTGCGCGACGTCCGGCGGATCTGCGACGCGCATGGGATCATGATGGTCACCGATGAAATTCAGACCGGCCTGGGGCGCACGGGCAAGATGCTGGCCGAGGAGCACGAAGGCGTGGAAGCCGACCTGACCCTGATCGGCAAGGCGCTTTCGGGCGGTTTTTATCCCGTGTCGGCCGTGCTCTCCAACAAGGAAGTGCTCGGCGTGTTCCAGCCGGGCGACCACGGCTCCACCTTCGGCGGGAATCCGATGGCATGCGCGGTCGCCCGCGTTGCGGTGCGGGTTCTGGTGGAAGAGGGCATGATTGAAAACGCATCCCGGATGGGGGAATATTTCATTGGCTGCCTGCGAGGGGTGGAGAGCCCGCACATCAAGGAAATCCGCGGCCGGGGGCTGATGATCGGCGTAGAGTTGCACGAGGCGGCCGGGGGGGCGCGGCGATTCTGCGAGGCGCTTGCCAAGCGCGGATTGCTGTGCAAGGAGACACACAAGCACGTGATCCGCTTCGCGCCGCCGCTGATCATCCGGAAAGAGGATATCGACTGGGCAATGGAGCGGATCGCGCCGGTGCTGGAAGCCGAATGACGGTTCCGCCGGCGTTGCTCTCAAGCGACCACGGGGTATCGGAAGTGCTGCCATGCCCGATGCGAAGCCGTACTATGAAGAATTGATCTGGAACTTCCTCCAGTGGGCTGAAAAAGAGGACAACATCCGCGCGGCGGCCGTCATCGGATCGCGGGCGCGGACGAAAGACCATCCGGCGGACGAATGGTCTGACCTCGACCTGCTGGTGGTGGCGGTAGAACCGCGGCTCCTGATCGAGCACGCCGATTGGCTCGGGGCGATCGGAGAACCCTGGATCACCTTTCTGGAAACCACTCCGGACGGAGGCTGTGAACGGCGCGCGTTGTTCGCCGGCGGCCTGGACGTGGACTTCGCACCGGTGCCGGCCGGAGACCTCCGCGCTCTCCAAGGCAAAAGACTCCCGCCGATCCTCGCCGATATCTTCCGGCGCGGAGTTCGGGTCATCCTCGACAAGGACGGCGTGATGGAACAGATCCGTCCGCCGGAGGCGCCGTCCGGATCCGAGGGGCTTCCGGAGAACGCGGTTTTCCTCGACAGCGTGAACGATTTTTGGTATCACGCGGTTTGGACGGCGAAGCATCTGCGGCGGGGGGAATTGTGGTGGACCGCCTCGTGTTCCAATATGCGCCTGCAAAACCTGATCCGCCGGATGCTGGAATGGCACGCCCGCGCCGCGCGCGGACCGGCGGTGGACACCTGGATGCGCGGGCGATTCCTGGAGGAGTGGGTGGATCCGAAGGCGGTGGCCGCGTTGGAGAAGGCGTTCGCGCACTACGATGCCGAGGACGTCTGGCGGGCAGTGTTTGCCTCGATGGATCTCTTCCACGGCTTGGCGGCGGAGACGGCCGGGTCGTTGCATATCCCGTATCCGGCCTTCGGCGAAGCAAAGGCGCGGGAGTTGGTTCGTGCCCTCCACGCGGGGCGGCGGCGTTTGGAAGCCGCCCGATGAGCATCGATTCCCGCAACCGGGTTCCGATTCCCTTCGTGCGGATGAATAGGACGCGGAAAGCCGTTGTGGAAGGGGCGGACTCATGACCGCCCTGGATTGGATCCGTTATGGAATCGCTTTTGTCGTGCTGGCCAGCCATCCGCCGTCGCTTTTTTTGTGGATCGTCATCCATCCCTTTTCCGCTTTTTGGCGCAAATGGGGGCCGCTGCGGACGTACGCCCTCCTGTCCATCCCGGTGATCCTGTATGTCGCCGCGGCCTGGCGGTTGCGCGACCGGCTGCTCGGGATGGATTTGGGCTTCAATGGGTGGACCCTTGCCCTTGCGGCGGTGTGCGTCGCCGCGGCGCTGGTCATCCGCCGGCGCCGGAAGCAAAGCCCGGGTTTTTCGAACCTCTCGGGCGTGCCCGAACTCTCGCCGGAAAAGTACCCGGGAATTCTGCTGAGCGAGGGAATTTATAAGATTGTCCGCCACCCGCGCTACATCGAGGCCAATTTATGGGTGATGGGATATGTTCTTGCGGCGAATTTTACCGGGGCGTACCTGGTGTGGCTGGTTTGCCTGCCGGTCTTCTTTCTCGTGGTGGTTCTGGAGGAACGGGAATTGCGCGGGCGTTTCGGCGCGGCCTATGAGGAGTATTGCCGGAGGGTGCCGCGCTTCCTGCCGAAATTCGGCGGGCGGAAGAAGGAAGAATAATCCGTAAAGTCAACGGGGGGTCGATGGTAAGGGAAGGAGCCTCGATGGAGGAGCTTTGGGGCGCGGTGGATGATTACTTCGAAGGACGGCTGGTCCCGGCGGATCCGCTGTTGGAATCGGCGCTTCGGGCGGGGGAAGCGGCAGGGATGCCGGCTCATCACGTGGCGCGCAACCAAGCAAAATTTCTTTGGATTCTGGCGCGCCTGACGGGCGCGAAGAAAATATTGGAGATCGGAACCCTGGCCGGATACAGCGCGATCTGGATGGCCCGGGCGCTCCCCCCCGGCGGCCTTCTGATCACGTTGGAAGCCGACCCGCGCCACGCGTCGGTCGCCCGCGCCAACCTCGCCAAAGCCGGACTGTCCGGCGCAGCGGAGGTGAGGGTCGGACGGGCTCTGGACCTTCTGCCGCAGATTGACCGAGAGGGGATCGGCCCCTTCGACCTGATCTTCCTCGACGCCGACAAGGAGCACAATCCGGAATATTTCGCATGGTCCCTGAGACTCTCCCGCCGCGGGAGCCTGATCGTCGCCGACAACGTCGTCCGCGGCGGGGCGGTGGCCGATCCCCGGTGCGCCGATCCCTCGGTTGTCGGAATGCGGCGGTTCCTTGAGCTGGTGGGCGCCGAACCGCGGGTGGACGCCACGGCGATCCAAACCGTGGGCGTGAAAGGATACGACGGTTTTTTGATCGCGCTGGTGACCGCCGAGTCCGATTCGCCCCGAGGGCCGGAAGCAACGGGAAGAAAAACATGAAAATCCTCCTGACCACCCTCGGGTCTTATGGCGATGTATACCCCAATGTCGGATTGGGCCGGCTGTTGAAGCAACGCGGGCACACGGTCACCTTGTTGACCAATCCTCACTTCGGCCCGTTGGCTGAAAAATACAACCTGGAATTTGTGCCGATCGGAACCCCCGAGCAATACGACCGGTACGCCGGCCACCCGGGGTTGTTCGATCCCCGGCAAAGCGTTCCGGCATTCTTCGATACGCTGATCCTGCCCAATATCCGCACCGCTTACGAACGGCTGATGGAATCCATCTTGCCGGGGAAGACGGTGATCGCCAGTTCGATCCTCGTGTTTGCCGCCAGGCTGATTCAGGAAAAACACCGCATCCCCAATGCCACCCTGCATCTCTCTCCGATGACATTTAAATCCGCGTACGAGATGCCGAAGAACGCGGTGTTTCCCTTCCCCGATTGGCTGCCGCTCGGCTTGAAGAAATTGTATTGGCGGATCGCGGATGCGGCCGTCACCGACCGCCTGATCGGCCCGCCGTTGAATGCCTTGCGGAAGGAGATCGGCCTGCAGCCCGTCGCACGGATCATGACGGTGTGGGGGCACTCGCCGCAAAGGGTGATCGGCTTGTTTCCGTCCTGGTATGGAGCGCCCCAGCCGGATTGGCCGGCCTCGAGCCGGCTGACGGGTTTCCCGCTGTTCGACGAGGACCAAGAAGCGGAGTTGCCGCCCGAGGTGCGGACGTTTCTCGAAGGCGGCGCCCCGCCGGTTGTTTTCATGCCCGGCTCCCTGATGCAGCGGGCAGGGGCGTTTCTGCGGGTTGCGGCGGAGGCTTGCCAAGCCGCCGGCCAGCGGGCGATCTTTCTCTCCCGCTATCCGCGACAGATACCGGAGCGATTGCCCGATTCCATCCGGTATTTTTCGTACATCCCGTTCCGCCGATTGCTGCCGCGGGCGGCCGCCTTGGTCCATCACGGAGGGATCGGGACCTGCGCCCAGGCGCTGCGGGCGGGTGTCCCCCAGCTGCTCCATCCGATGGCCTACGACCAGCACGACAACGCCTGGCGGATCCGTAGGTTGGGCGCGGGCGATTGGGTCGATTTCCGCAATTGCAGCGTACGGGAACTCTCGGCGAAGCTGCAAGCGTTGACCGGTTCCTTGACCTTACGCGAGCATTGCCGGCGGGCGAGCGAGAAAATCCTGGCGGCGCGGCCGATGGAACAGACGGCGGAGCTAATCGAGGGGATGAAATAAACGGATGCGACCGCCGGGCGGAAACCCGGGGCGGCGGGTTCGTGTCCACCGATAGGAGGGACGCATGCACAGGGGCCGGAAGATCGTAGCGGTGAGCGGCGCCTCGAGCGGCCTCGGCGGGCGGATCGCGGAGCGGCTGGGGCGCGATGGGAACACCGTGTTTGCGGGAGCTAGGAAGGAATCCGATATCGGCAGACTCTCGAGCCTGGAAAATGTCACCGGTGTCCGTTTGGATGTCACTGATGGGAACGACATTGTTAACCTGGCGCGGCGGGTGGAATCCGGCCCGGGCCGCCTCGACGCGCTGATCAACAACGCCGGCGTGATCGGGTGGGGGGCTTTGATGGACCGCGACGTGGCCTACTTCCAACAGGTGATCGACGTCAACGTCTACGGGGCGGTCCGCATGGTGCAGGCGTTGTATCCGCTGCTGCGGAAATCCGCCTCCTCGCCGGTGATCATCAACATGAGCTCTGTGGCGGGGACGTTCGCCTTCCCCTATTGGGCTCCCTACCACATGGCGAAATGGGCGCTGGAGGCCTTCTCGGACAGCCTGCGCCGCGAGCTGAACCCCCTGGGGATCAGGGTGGCGGTGATCCGCCCCGGCGCCGTCCGGTCGCAAGCCTTCCGGAAAGAACGCCCTGCGTTCGAAGAGTATAAAATCAACGCGGCGGCGGATTTCCGCGCCCGGGCGGTGCGGATGCTGGCTGCCGCCTTTGAGAACCCGGCCCGGACCGAAAAGGATCCGGAGGTTGTGGTCCGCGACGTCCTCCACGCCGTCTACCATGAAAACAGCCGGTTGTATTACTCGCCGGGGCGTCGTATCATTCCTGATCTGCTGGCGGCGAAGCTCCCCGCGGGAATTCTCGATTGGGTGCTGTCCGCTTTCCTGCGTGAACCGGGGAAAACCACTGCCGGCCGCCGGACGGGATAATCCATGACCTTCGATAAAGACGTCTTTGAAAAAATCATGCAGGATGCCTGGCGGCAGGATTTCAACGGTTGGGATTTTTCATTTGTTTCCGATCGGATGTTGGAAACGCCGCCTTCTTGGGATTACCGGAAGATCGTTCTGGAGAGAATCCGCGGAGTGCATTCGCTGCTGGACCTCGACACCGGGGGAGGGGAATTCCTCGCGTCGTTGCAGCCGTTCCCGCCCGAGACCCGCGCCACCGAAGGGCATCCACCGAATATTCCCGTGGCTAAATCCCGGCTTGAGCCGCTCGGCGTGAAGGTGGTCGACACCCATGCCATGCCCCAGCTTCCATTCGGAGATAACACCTTCGATTTGCTGATCAACCGTCATGGGGGAATCCTGGCGTCGGAGTTTTTCCGCCTCCTCAAACCCTCCGGGCGCTTCATCACCCAACAGGTTGGCGGACGCAATTGCGCGCGTTTGAACGAGGCGCTGAACGCGCAGCCGGATTTCCTGGCTTCCGCATGGACTCTGGACTTGGCCGCCAAGCAGTTGGAGTCCGCCGGATTGCGCATCCTCGAGCGGAAAGAGGAATTCCCGCCGGTCGGTTTTAAGGATGTCGGAGCGGTCGTGTATTATCTGAAAGCCATCTCCTGGCAGGTAAGCGATTTCTCGATCGAAAAATATTACGACCAACTCGCCGAGATCCACACCACCATCCAGAAATCCGGAACATTCACGGTCGAAGGGCATCGGTTCCTGCTTGAGGCCCAAAAGCCGTAAACGCAGGCCCGCCGATTCACCATGCAGATACACCCCGCCCGCCTTCGAATGGTTGTCCCCTTCCTTATCTTGGGAAGCATACCCTGTTCTACGATCGGCCGCCTATTCCCGGCGACGGCAACGGCGGCGCCCCCGCTGTTGCCTTCCTTGGCGGCGGTGTCGACGGCTGCGGAGACCCTCACCCCCCCGCCGACGGCCACCCGCAGGCCGATATTCACCTCCACGCCCCCCTGCGTTGCGCTGCCCGGCTCCGAGGAGATGCGGGCCGCACAACGCGAAGCGGACGTTCTGATCCCCGGGGCCACCGTCACCTGGTTCGATGATTTTATCTGCCGGCAACTGGATTACGGTTGGGGAACCGGAGGTTCTAACCCGACCATGAAGATATCCACAGTCGGCGGCGTGGTGCGGATCCAGGCGGAGGAATATGAGGATATCTGGGAAGGATTGGGACGGACGCAATCGACGATCCGCGATGGAATGGGATTCCTGGTTCGCTCCCGGTATGAAGAACGCACGACGGCCAATCTGGCATTGGTGACCGGCGTTTGGCGGACTGCGAGCAATCATTCCTGGATGCTGGCTTTCCGTTATGATGGGATTCAGAGGGCGGGTTGGGAAGGCTGGGAGGGGACGGAATGGCAGGGCGCGGACTCTCCCCACAGCATGCTGAAGGCCGGGGAATGGTACTACCTGCTTATCCGTCTCGGGAAACTCGGCCAAATAACCGCCGAGGTGTGGGGCGACGAAAGTCCGGAAAGCCGGACCAAAATCCGCCGGAACATGAATGCGGGTTGGGCGGGGCGCGATTGGGCGGCGCTTTTTCAGGTGTACGCGGGGGCTTTGGAGCTGGACCGCTATTGGGAGGCGGAGTTTTCCGGTGACGCCTGACACGCGGCGCGCGGCGCTCGTTCCGCTGGTCGAGCTGCATGTGCATCTCGAAGGGGCGATCCCTCATCCCGCGCTTTGGGAATTGATCCAAAAATACGGCGGCGATCCGGCCGTGCCCGACCAAGAAGCGTTGAATCGCCGCTTTCGGTACAGGGATTTTCCGCATTTCATCGAAACCTGGGTTTGGAAAAACCGGTTCCTCCGGGAATATGAAGATTTCACATTCATCGCGGAACGGGCCGCCTTGGAATTGCGCAGCCAGAACATCGCATACGCCGAAGCGCATTACGCCCCGTCGAGCTTTGCCGAAACCGGCTTGGAGGTAAAAGAGATCACGCGGGCAATCCGCGCCGGATTGAACCGTGCCCCGGGGATCGAGATTGTGTTAATCGCGGATCTGATTCGGAATTTGGGACCGGAAGGGGCGGCCAGAACCCTGCGGGAAGTGGAGCAGGTCCGGGAATTGGGCGTCGTCGGCGTCGGTCTGGGTGGGTCGGAGCATCAGTACCCGCCCGAACTGTTCCAAGGCGTGTTTGCCGCTGCGCGGCGGTCGGGATTCCATGCCACGGCCCACGCCGGGGAGGCGGTCGGCCCGGCGAGCATCTGGGGGGCGATCCGGCGGCTCGGCGTGGAGCGGATCGGGCATGGCACCCGCGCGGAAGAGGATGAATCGCTGTTGGAGTATTTGTCGGAAAAACAGATCCCGCTGGAAATGTGCCCGCTTTCCAACGTCCGCACCGGAGTGGTAGGCCGGATTGAAGACCATCCTATCCGGCGCTATTTCGACCGCGGCCTCCTGGTGACGGTGAACACGGATGACCCCAAGATGTTCGGCAACACTCTGGCGGAGGAATACCGGCTATTGGAGACGGTCTTCGGCTTTACGCCGGGCGAGATCGAGACGGTGAGGAGGAACGCCATCCTGGCCAGCTGGATGGAACCGGCGCGGAAGGCGCGGATGCTGGGCGCAACGGCGCAGGCCGCCGCCGGAGTTTAGTTGGAATCGGAGAATGACCATGACTGCCGAATCCCCGCTGCGAATCCTGGTCGCCGACGACCATCGCATTGTCCGCGAAGGCCTGCGGCTGATTCTTGAAAGCCGGGAGGAATTCACCCTGGTCGGGGAAGCCGCCGACGGCGGCGAAGCCGTCCGGCTGGCCGAGGAACTCCGTCCCGACGTCATCCTGATGGACCTGCGGATGCCCGGGATGGACGGCATCACCGCCATCCAAACCATCCGCGCCAGGGATCCGCAGGCGGCGGTCGTGATCCTGACGACCTACAACGAGGACGATCTGATGATCCGCGGGTTGCGCGCCGGAGCCCGCGGCTTCCTGCTTAAGGATACCGACCGCGAAAGCCTGTTCCGCGCGATCCGGGCTGCTGCCCGCGGGGAGACGCTGCTGAATCCGGAAATCCTCGAAAGGGCCTTGTCGCGCGCACAGGGAAGGAACGACTCGGCGGGAAAGACGGCGCCGGATGCGGCCGGATCGATCGGCCTTTCCGAGCGCGAACTGGAAGTCCTTGAGGCGGTGGCGCGGGGCGAACGCAGCAAGGAAATCGCCGCCCGGTTGAAGATTGCCGAACGGACAGTGAAAGCCCATTTATCGAGCGTGTACAACAAACTGGGGGTGGATTCCCGCGCCGCGGCGATCGCAGTCGCCGCGCAAAAGGGCTGGTTAAAGCCGCTTTCCTGACCTTTCCCCGGACCTGGTCTGTGACAGGACCGTAACCTCGCCGTAACCCATCCGAAATAACCTTGGCGTATGATCCTCTCAACGGAAGCCTTCGAGCGGGGCTTTCCGCCGAGGAGAGAAGAACATGGAATGCGAATGGAACTGGATCAATCCCGGCCCCAGAGATTTTGCGGTGGAAAACGTCTTCCCCCGGATTTCCCCGGAGGCGGAATCCGCGGAACGATCGGAAGAACGAACGGAGATCGAGATTTTCCGGGCGGTGCTGCGGAGGTTGTGCGCGTCGCATCGGCCAAATGGAAAAGACTCGATTAAGCCTATTCTTTTCATCCTGCATGCGCCCCATGCCGCAGGGGAAGGAAATACAACGGAACGGCTTTCCTTTTCAGAAGCTGTCCGGTCGGGTGTCAGCCGCGGAGCGCGGGATCTGCCGATGCGGATCGTCTGGGTGGAGGATGCCTACCGGGTTGGGGACGATCCGAGAGGGGAATATGTCCCCGGCGGCGGAGCCGTAGCCCGCTTGCGCGTTCTGCGGCGGGACGGCGCGGACCTCGCATTTGTCGAAGGCAACATCCATGCCTGGGGAATGCCGCCGCTTTGGTTCGAATACCTGGTCCAGAAGAAGGCGGGCTTTTGGATGGTGAAGAGTTGCTATCACCGTTGGATGTCATAGCCGCGAAGCGGTTGTCGGCGGAGGATGGAAAGCGCATCCGGCGGATCCCGGCGCCCGCCCTCGCGCTTGCCCTCTCGAAGCGGGGGAAGCGGGGGTACTCGAAGCCGGGTTTTGATAATTCAATGGATGCCGGCCAAAATCAACCCCGGCGAAAAACGCGCCGAGGGCGGGCGCCGGGATGACGACCACTGGCTAAGCAATTACCCTTCTTTGTATCTCCTCAGCCCCCCGTCTCTGCCCTTTCCTCACCCCCAACCCCACAACCCCTTCCCCCTCTCCTGACTTATGCCAGGAGAG
>JAFGKK010000099.1 GCA_016928575.1 Anaerolineales bacterium | reverse complement strand
GACATTTCCTGGGAGGGAAGAACCCATCAATTAATCCGGATCACCCGATGGCACCGACCATTTTACAGAAAGAATGTTGCATAATCCCGAAAGGCGGGAGGGAGGAGCGGTTGGTGGCGTTGGATGCGACTTGACGCGGAGATTATGGACCCCCGTGGGCAACGGTTGTGGGTGGGGCAGATCGCCGGCTTAATGGAATTTCCGCCGGTTTAAGAAAAACCACAGAAAAATCCACCCCGGCAGGATAAGCGAGACGACCGAGAGCCCGCAGACCAGCAGATTACCGCCCGAAGCGGCAATCAATAAAAATAAAAAGAACAAGCCGAGCGCCAGAACATACCCCTGAGTTGCGAGGATGATGATCCGGGCCCAATTCCGCATCGTCCACAGCCCCCATGCGGCGATGAGGTTGACCACCGAATTCAGGAAGATGACCACAAGCCGGTATTTGTAAACCCACGGAAAAAAATCCCGCAGTTGCGGGGACATCACCCGGAACAACCCCGAATATTCGCGGGCGAGGTAGTCCGAGTCGTTCGCAATCACAGACGGCATATACAAAGCAGAGCAGATTCCCAACAACCCATTCAACAACAACCACAGAATCAACACGGTCACACAGCCCGGACGTGGATACTCGGCCGGATGTTTTTTCCCGGGAAACGTGTTTGGGAGACTCCCGATTCGCGGAGCCGCCGGGCGAAGCATCGGGGCGGTGTCCGGAGAACCCCGTTCGATGTTGGCCGGGGTTTGCGGCTGCGGCGCGCCTCTTGGAGGGCCAACCGGAGTTGGATTCATCGGGTCGGGCGGATCCCCGGAGGAGGGTCGCTACTCGAAAGTCTTCTTGTGCTCGAACAGCCACGCCAGGCAATAGATGTTCAACCCGATTCCCAACAGGATGGCGATGAAATTGATGTTGCCGATCGGGGTCCCGTCGTAATGCCGCACGATGGAGACGAACAAGGCGAAGTTGGCCGCCAGCAGAAGCAGGAACAGCATGAGGCCGAGGGCGCGGGCCCACTTGCGCAGGTTCAACAGTCCGTAGCACAGGATCAGAACCATGGCGATGGAGCAGATCGCAATGGCGGGATACTCCCACAGCCGGATGATGTTTTTGCCGGTTTCCTGGAGGTAGTAGGAAACGTACGAGCCCGCTTCGCTGGCCGGAAGCCAATTCGCCAGATCGATGATTTGGTTATCGTTGTTGAAGTATTGGAAGGCGACCGCGGCGCAGGCGACAAAGAGAAACACGCACAGCATGATCAGGCAACCCGGAGGCGATTTGCGCTTCAAGCCCGCCGTCGGGGAGGGCAGGGTGATCGATTGCTTTTGTTCCTTTTTCGGGGAGCGCTTCTTTTTATGGCCGGGCGTATCGGGCAGCTCCTTGTGGCAGAAATAGCATTCGGCGGCGTTGACGTCGTTGAAGGAACCGCAGAACGGGCATTTTTCGGTGAGCATCGAGATCTCCTCTACGGATCGAGCGCACGGTCCTTGGGTTGGAGCCGGCTGTGGCGCAGCCGGAGCTGCCACACCCGCCATGCCGCTTCGAGTTTCACGCCCATGGTCATTTTGGATTGGCCGATCCGGCGGTCCTCGAAATGGATCGGAATCTCGCACACCCGGTATCCGAGTTTCTGCGTGAGGAAAGCCATCTCGACCAGGAAAATGTACCCGTTGGAGCGGATTCGATTAAGGTCGATGCCGATCAGCGTATCCCGGCGCCAAAGTTTAAATCCGGCGGTCGGATCGTGGACCTTCAATCCGAGGATCGTCCGGGCGTAAAACACCGCCCAGCGCGAAAGCAGTCTGCGGCCGATGTCCCAGCGCTTGTCCAATCCGCCTCCGGGAACGTAGCGGGATCCGACGACGACATCGCAAGAACCCAGCAGGTCCGCCATGCGGATCAGGGCGTCCGGAGGGTGCGAGAAATCGCAGTCGATCTGGGCAATGGCTTCGGTGCGCTGGGCGATGGCGGCGCGGAATCCGGCCTGATAGGCGGTGCCCAAGCCGAATTTCCCCGGCCGGCGGATGACCGTCATCCGGTTTTCCGGTTTGGCCGCCAGGCTTTCCGCCAGGGCGCCGGTCCCGTCGGGTGAGTTGTCGTCGATGACGATGATGTTCATCACCGGGAAGGGCAGCGCCCGCAAGGCGGCCAGCATGGCCGTCAGGTTGTTGGCTTCGTTGTAGGTCGGGATGACGATCGAAAGGGATTGAATGGTCATAACGTCCTATAGGGAGACTGGTCCAGCGCGTTTTGAAGCGAATCCAGCGACGGGTAGGTGCCGTCGGAAGAGGACAAAAAGCGGAACAGAAACCGGATTTCCGGCGTCGGCTGGGATCCCATCACGGGGTAGAACGCCTGGGCGGCTTCGGTCAACTTCGACGCCACGGTTTTGGCGAAGTCGAACAGCGCGGGCATATCGCTGAGGAGGATGAATTCATCGAAGGCGAGGTGGCCCACCAAGGCGCCGACTTTCAGCTGGGCGGCGGCCGCGTTCTGCAACGCCTGGCCGATTTCCCGAAGCATGTCGTCGGCGACGGGGAATCCGCGCCCGGCGCGGAACGAATCCAATCCATCCAGGCGAACGGTGACGATCGACCATTCCGGCTGAAGCAGGGCCCGCTGCAGGCCGTCCTCCACCGGTTTTCCCTCCGGCAGACTGGTCACCGGATTGGCCGTCCGCTTCCGGCCGGCCCGCTCGATCGTGTTGCGGACCCGCAGGCCGATCTCCTGAAGGTCGAACGGTTTCCCGATGTAGTCGTCGACGCCCGCCTCCAATCCCTTCAGGCGGTCGCTGCGGTCCTGCAGGTCGGTCAACATCAGGATCGGGATGGCGGAGGTGCGCCGCTGTTTGCGCAGCCGGCGCGCGACTTCAAAGCCGTCGATGCCCGGCAGGCGGATGTCGAGCAGGACGATGTCCGGGCGGGATTCCAGCGCCCGCGGCTCCGCTTCCTCGCCGTGGCGCACGCATTCCGTCCGGCATCCCTGCGATTGAAAATACGTTTCCAACAGGCTGGCCGTTCCGGGATCGTCCTCGACGATAAGGAGCAGAGGTTTTTCTGCCATGGGCAATCCTTAGAAATCGCCCGGAACGGAGAACACGCATTCGGCGCCTCCGCAGGCAAGGCACTCGTCTTCCGTGACAGGCAACGCCGGATCCGCGCCGAACCAATCCAGCATCCCGCGGAAAAGCCCCCCGACGCCGTGGCAGATCGGCCGGTCGGCGCGGCGGCCCGCGCACTCCGGACACGCCGAGACTCGGAATCGGCAGAGGCCGGGTCCGGTTTCCAGGCGGCATTCCATGTCGCTGAGCAGGCCCCACAATCGGGCGGCGGCCTGCAAGTCTTGCCCCTTTCCACGGAGGCCGGTCCGCCCGTACCACCGCGTTCCGTCCAAGCCGGCGATCGCCGCAGTCGAACGCAGGGTTCCGACGGCGGCGGCCCGCCCGCATCGCAGCAAGACCGCTCGCGCTCCGCTCTCCCCGTATTCCTTCCCGACCGACGCGGCCAGCGCCGCAAAGCAGGAGAAATCCACCGCCTTCTGCAGGTCGTCCGAGTCCGGAGCGAAGCATTCGTTGCGGAGGCCGGCCTCCCGCCATACCAGCTCGGCGGCGGTGCGGCCGATCGTCTCATCCAGAGCCCGGCGGAATTGGAACAGTATTCGGTTGGGAAGGTATTTTCCGGCGGCGGTAACGGACATCGTTCTGTCTCCGCGTTGTCGGGAGATCCGTGCGGGGGAATGTAGCATAGCGGATGGGGGATGTCAAGCGAAAAGCGAATGAATGACGGTTCGGACGGAGAAAAAAAACATCCGCCGCGGGTAAAATGCTTGCCCGTGCCGGGCGGATATGGTATCATCACCCCGACATTTTAAGCTCCATGGTCTTTAGAAAGAGGCGGTGAATGGTTCAAAAGACCCGAGTGGACCAGATGGTGACCCGCCTGCGGGATATGCAGGCCAGCACTCCGGATGTGGAAGCCTCCGCAGTCGTCAGTGTCGACGGTTTAATCATCGCCTCCTCCCTCCCCCAAAGCGTGGAGGAGGACCGGGTCTCGGCCATGTCGGCCGCCATGCTCAGTTTGGGGGAACGGATTGCGGGAGAATTGGGCCGCGGAACGCTCTCGCAGGTGTATATCCACGGGGATAAGGGCTACGTTCTGCTCACCGCCGTCGGTGCGGAGGCGGTCCTCACCGTTTTGGCGCGGGAAAGCGCCAAATTGGGATTGGTCTTCCTGGAGATCCGCCGTGCGGCGGACGATTTGGCGAAAATGGTCGGATAGGGTTTTGCGCTGTCCGGCATTCCATTCAAAAACCGGATCCGGCGGGGAGGCGGTTGGCATCGGCCTCCCCGCCGCCATTTAAGCTTCCCGGGAGGGACGCGTGACCAGATACGTTTTTTTCACAGGCGGTGTGGTCAGTTCGGTCGGCAAGGGCGTCACGGCGGCGGCCATCGGGTTGCTGCTCCGCGAGCGCGGTTTCCGCGTCGCCGTCCAAAAACTGGATCCGTACATCAATGTCGACCCCGGGACGATGAGTCCCTATCAGCATGGGGAAGTTTTCGTGCTCGACGACGGCTCCGAAACCGACCTCGACCTGGGACATTACGAGCGGTTCATCGATTGCCGCCTGAACCGGGTCTGCAACGTGACCACCGGCCAAGTGTACGCCGAGGTCATCGCCAAGGAGCGCCGCGGGGATTTCCTGGGCGGGACGATCCAGGTGATTCCGCACATCACCAACGAAATCAAGCGCCGGATCGGCTTGGTGGCCAAAAGCCTGGACGCCGAAATCGTTCTGGTGGAGGTGGGGGGAACGGTCGGCGACATTGAATCGCTTCCCTTTCTCGAATCCCTGCGCCAGATGCGCTCCGACGTGGGCCGGGGAAACGCCTTTTTCGTCCACGTCACCTGGCTGCCGCACATCGGCGCGACCGGCGAATTGAAGACCAAGCCCACCCAGCACTCCGTCGCAGAATTGCGCTCGATCGGCATCCAGCCGGATATGATCGTCGCCCGCTCCGATTTGCCCATGGACGCGGGCTTGAAGTCGAAGATCGCGCTGTTTTGCGACGTGGAGCCGCGCGCCGTCGTGCCCTTGATGACCCTGCCGACGATTTACCAGGCGCCGCTCGTGCTGGAGGAGGCGGGGGTGGGGGATCTGATCGTCGATCGATTGGGGCTGGAGACCCGCCGCCGGCCGGAGTGGAAGGAGTGGAAGCATCTGGTCGGCGAGCTCACCCGCGAGCGGCCCAAGGTGAAGATCGCCCTGGTGGGGAAGTATGTGGAACTGCAGGACGCCTACATGAGCGTGCGCGAGTCGCTTCGACTCGCCGGCGTGGCGCTGGGATACGACGTGCAAATTCTCTGGGTCCATTCGACCGAGTTGGAAAAGGGCAAGGGAGCCGACCTGCTGGCGCAGGCGGACGGCATCGTGGTGCCCGGAGGCTTCGGAACCCGCGGAATCGAGGGGAAGATCCAGGCCGCCCGTTTCGCCCGCCAGCAAAAGATCCCCTACTTGGGGTTGTGCCTGGGAATGCAGGTGATGGTGGTGGAATTCGGCCGTTACGCGCTGGACGACGAGAGGGCGCATTCCACGGAATTCGATCAAAACACGCCCTATCCGGTGATCGACCTGCTGCCCGAACAGCGCGACATCACCGATATGGGCGGAACAATGCGGCTGGGCCTATACCCCTGCCGGGTGCAACCGGGAACGAAAGCGGCGGCGGCGTACGGATCCGCTCAGGAGGTCCAGGAACGCCACCGCCACCGGTTTGAATTCAACAACGCCTACCGTGAGCGGTTCGAGGCGAAGGGCATGGTGTTTTCCGGCCTCTCGCCGGACGGGCGGTTGGTGGAAATCGCGGAGCTTGTCGGCCATCCCTTCATGCTCGGCAGTCAGTTCCACCCGGAATTTCTCTCCCGGCCGAACCGGCCGCATCCGCTGTTCCGTGCGTTCTTGGATGCGGCGATCCGACGCGCCAAGCGGTGAGGGGGATCAACTCCGGCGCCGGCCGCCCATCCCGCCCAGCAAGGTGACGTAATACAGGAGTTGCATGACCGCCGTCGCCAGGCCGGCGACGTACGTCATCGCCGCGGCGTTGAGCACTTCGTTCACTCCGCGGATGTCTTCCGCGCCGGGAAGCATCCCGTTTTCGGCGAGGATCGCCCGCGCGCGCCGGCTGGCGTCGAACTCGACCGGCAGCGTGGCCAGGGCGAAGACCGCTCCCAGGGAGAAGAACAGCACGCCCAGCCACGCGATCTGCAGGATCCCCAGCACCAGTCCGCCGAAGATCAGAATCCATCCCAGGTAGGATCCGATGTTCACCGCCGGAACCAGCAAACTGCGCAGCCGCAGGGGCGCGTATCCTTCCGCCTGCTGGATGGCGTGCCCGATCTCGTGCGCCGCGACGGCAATGGCGGCGACGGACGGCGTTTGCGCCACCCCCTGGGAGAGGTACAGCGTGTTGTTGGAGGGGTCGTACCGGTCGGTCAACTGTCCCCCGATGCCCGCCACCCGCACTCCGGCCAAACCCTCGGCCGTGGAAAGCCCGGTGCCCCCAATCCCGCCGGACGACAGCAGGCGGCGCGCGGCGTCCAATCCCGTCAGGTTGAGCGTATTGCGTACTTTTCCCCACTTAGAATATGCATGGCTGACCCTCCATTGGGCGAACATCATCAGGAGGATCGCCGGCAGCATGAAACACAGGTAGGTCGGATCGTAGAAAAACATGGATCAACTCCTTTCGGATTTCAGAACCTCCAGCGCGCGGGCGAGCTGGGGATCCTCCCCGGCCTGGAATTGCTCTTCGGTGATGCCGACCTCGACGTCGGGAGTCAATCCCGCTTTGGAGATCTGCCTCCCGCTCGGCGTATACCAGAGCGCCACGGTGATGCTGACGGCGCCCATGTCGTTCATCAGGGGGATCCACTCCTGCACCGATCCTTTGCCGTAGGTGGTCGTCCCCACCAGCAGGGCGCGGCGATGGTCCTGAATCGCTCCGGCGACGATCTCCGCGGCGGAAGCCGTGCCGCCGTCGACCAGCACCACCAGTGGGATCTCCACGGCCAGCCCGCCGGGGGCGCTGTAAAAAAATTCTTCGGAGCCGCCGCCGGTTTTCTCGGTGAAGAGCAGGGTGTCGGCCGCCAGGAATTGCGAGCCCACCGCGACGGCGGTATCCACGTATCCGCCGATGTTCTGCCGCAGATCTAAGACCAATCCCTGCGGCTCCTGCGCGAGGAGGTCGGCCAAGGCCTTCTTCATCTGGGCGTCGGCGCCGTCGGAAAACAGGCTGAGGTAGACATAGGCGATTCCGTCGTCCAGCATCTTGCTGTACACCACGGGGGGATCGATTTCGGCTCGGACCAGGTCGAACTCCAGAAGCTCGGATTCGCCCTCCCGCGAAACGCCCAACCGCACGTGGGTTCCGGCCTCCCCGACCAGTTGCGCCTTGGCGTATTCCGCGCCTTTGCCGGTCAGGTCCTCGCCGTCGATTTTTACAATTTGGTCGCCCGGTTCCAACCCCGCCTCTTCCGCCGGGGACCCCGGGAAAATCTCGACGATCTCAAGGAAGGGGCCGGTCGAGTCGACGCTCAC
Organism: Anaerolineales bacterium; assembly: GCA_016928575.1. Classification (NCBI taxonomy): domain Bacteria; kingdom Bacillati; phylum Chloroflexota; class Anaerolineae; order Anaerolineales; species Anaerolineales bacterium. Next base: position 8,998 of record JAFGKK010000099.1, on the reverse strand, counting down.
CCCGATCCCGACATAGCCTCCCAACACCTCGGTCGCCATGGCGTAGGTTTCGGCTGGCATGTAGGCGGAATGCGGATCGCCCAGGGATTCCATCATCCCGCGGATCGCGCCCTGGATCAGTTGGGCGTCGTCCACCGGCTGGTTTACGTACCGGGTGTGGATCAGATCCCAGGCTTGGAAGAAGGGGCCGAACACGCCGCTCGAATCGGTTCCGGTCGACCGGCCGATGAGGAAGCCGACTCCGACCGAGGTGGAGCCGATGCACAGCGCCAACCAGACTGCTGCGGCGGCGATCAGCAGGGCCCGGAAGGGATTCCGGGGCTGGGTTTCCGGTTCGAAAGTCAAGGGCTGCATGGAATCGGCTCCTATTGCGTGCGGATGCGGCGGACCGCTGGGATATTATTACCACAAGAAGGATAAGGAAACCATTAGAACGCCCGGAGAATCGGGCCGGTTCGCTTCACCGGAACAATTCCGCAACTCGATGGATCGAGTCGAAATGATGGTCCGCCGATCCGTCCCGGTCCGGGGAGTGCACCAGAACGGTTTTCCAACCCATTCCGCGCGCCGTCCGCAGGTTGCGCGGTTGGTCGTCGATCAGCATGCAGTCCGCCGCCTGGGGCGAACCGGTCTTTTCCGCGGCGATCCGGTAGGCCGCGTCCATCGGCTTGCAGGCGAAACCCGTCGCGAAAATGTCGATAATTCCGTCAAAGGCCTCCGCCACGTCGAGCGCGGAAAGCACCCGCTGGATGTAGGGCCGGTCGGCGTTGGAGAAGATGACCTTCTTCGCCGGAACCGCGGCCAGCATGGCCTTCAACGACGGATCGGGCGACAAATACCGGTCAAGCGGGAAATCATGCACGAAGCGGTAATACTCCTCCGGATCCACCCGGTGCTCGGCCTGCAGGCCCTTGCAGGTTGTTCCGTATTCCAAAAAATAGCGTTGGCGCAGGCGTTCCGCCTCGCTTTCGAGAATTCCGACCCGTTCCACGAGGTAGCGGTTGATCCGCAACCCGATTTGGTTCCACACGCCCCGTTCCGGCGGGTAGAGGGTGTCGTCGACATCGAAGAAGACGCAGCAAGAATCAGATGGCATTCTCAGGAATGTATCCGTTGATCCGGCAGGGTCTCGGCCGGGATCCCGAAGCAAACGATGCAGTTGCACTCGCGGGTGATCCGGACCCCGGCCGCGATCGTCCCCGGCAAGCGGAACATCGGGGGCAGGCGCCAGAATGACAACAGTCTACCAGATCGAGAAAAGCCTCAGAACACGGTCAAACCGTAGTGTTCCTAATCGGTATCCAAGAGCAAAATGAGCGGTTCCTGTCGGGGATGTTCTGGATCCCGGCTGGAATTGTGCCGGGAGGACAACAGCCTGCCAGATCGGGATCCCTAATCGCGCGGACCTCCGATCTCCTTCGCGTACGCCCAGAGGGCGGGAGTGCCGCCGGTGTGCCAGAAGAGTATCGATTCGGATTCGCCGATCTCGCCGCGGCGGATCATCTCGAGCATCCCTCCCGCCGCGCGGCCGGTGTAGACGGGGTCCAGCAGGATGGCCTCCCGCCGGGCGAACAAGCGGATCGCGTCGCACTCCAAGGCGCCGGCCTTTCCGTATCCGCCGCCCAGAAACCGGTCATCGACGAGAATCGATTCCTCCGGGACGGCATCCCCGATTCGGACGGTGTTCACCGTCTCGGCCGCGAGGGCGTGAACCTTGCGGCGCAACGGGGCGGCCTGCAAATCCACGCTGACGCCCAGGATGCGGCTTTTCAGACCGAACCACCGCGCCCCGAGCGTCAAGCCGGCCTGGGTGCCGCCGGAGGAGGAGGCGAAGATGATCCAATCCGGACGGATGTCCTGATCCAGCAGTTCCCGGACGGCGGCCGCATAGGCGATCGCGCCGAGCGGATTGGAGCCGCCGTAGGGTATCCGGTACGGTTTTCTCCCGGCCGATTGTTCGCGCGAGTAGGCCTCGTGCAGGGCGGAATCGCGCTCCGTATCGCCCGCCCAGCGCAATTCCGCCCCGACCAGCGCATCCAACAACAGGTTTCCGGTGTCGGCGGGTTGGGGGGATCCGGCAAGCACGAGGACGCAACGCAGTCCGAGGGCTGCCGCGGCGGCGGCCGTCTGCCGGCAGTGATTGGATTGCGGCGCGCCGGTGGTGATCAATGTGTCGGCCCCGGCCCGCAGGGCGTCGGCGCATAGGAATTCCAGCTTCCGGGTTTTATTTCCGCCCAGCGCCAATCCGGTTAGGTCGTCGCGTTTGATCCACAGCTTTCGTCCGAGGTCCCGGGAGAGGTTCGCCAGCGGCTGGACCGGAGTCGGCAGGGCGGCCAAGGAAATCCGCGGAACAACATCCAAGTTCATGGCGTTCCTTTCATGGAGTCTGCCTGCCGGCGGATTCGACGGCGCGCCAAGGCGCGGGTCACGTCCAACACCCGAGGAAGGATTTGGTGGTAAGCGGCATACCGCAGGGGCGAGGGCGCGAAATCCCAAGCGCCGATGTGCCGCGTCACGGCGCCGCCGAATCCCAGCTTGAATTGGAAGACGCCCCACAGCGGATCGGAATCGCAGAAGACGTCCGGAGCCCCCCAGAGATCGTAGTGCGTGCAGCCTTGGCCCTTGAGCCAGCGCGCGGCTTCCCACTGCAACAGGTGGTTCGGCATCTTTTCGCGGTGGAGCGCGCGCGACATGCCGAAGAGGTACCATCCGCGCGAGGCGAACTGGAACAGGATCAGGGCCGCCACCGCCAGATCGTTGATTTCGGCGATCAGGGGCTGGGCCAGGCCGGCCCGCAGCATGGCGCCCCAGACGTCCAGGTAATATTCCTGCGAGCGGATGACGAACGAATCGCGGTCGGCCGTCTCGGCGTACATGCGGTACAGAAGCGGCAGATCGCTTTCGGTTCCCGCGCGCACGGTCACCCCGTGCCTCTGCGCCAAACGGATGTTGTACCGGGTTTTCGGCTTCATCGCCGCCAGCAGGTCGGCTTCCCCCTGACGGAGGTCGAGGACGACGGTGTTGCGGAACTGGATCTGTTCGGCGGAGAACCGCCAACCGCGGCCGGTCAGCCGGCGGGCGGCTTCGGCCCCGATGGCGTCCGGAGAATCCGCATAGGGGCCGGGCAAGCCCTCGCCGAGCGGGAGGTCCGGGTCGATCTTCACCTGGACGGCGCGTTCCTTTTTCCCGAGGTCTTCCAGGTCGGTCAGCACCGCTTCACGGGTTTCCGAATCGCGCCAATCCAGGAGCGGCCCTTTGGGAACATAGAACAAACAGGCCGAGAGCGGACCGAAGCGGACCGAGCGGCGCAGGATTTGAGCCGCGGCGAGGGCGGCGCCGCCGCGCCGCCATATCCGGCGTTCGACGGTCCAACCGTAACGCGCTTTGCATTCGCCCCATTCCCAGGTCTGCAGGACATGGGCATCCGGCAGGCGCTCTATGGCCGACTTCCATTCGGCCGGACCGGCCGCGCTTGAGGAAATCATGCCAGGACTCCCGGCCGGCGGGCGAGCCAGAGGCGGTAGAGGCGGTAGAGCGGCGGATGATACACCCGGTCCCAGGCGCCGGTCGCCCGCCAAATCCGGCCTCCGTATCCGCGTTTGAACCGGTACACGCCCCACAGTCCGTCCTGCCGCGAAGCGAATTGCGATTCCAAAGCCGCTTGGTCGACATCCGGAATTCCCCACAGGTCGTATTCCTCGCATTCCCGGCTCCGGGCCCAGCGCATGGCTTCCCATTGCAGCAGGTAAGGGGCCATGACTTCGCGGCGGATGTCGGAGGAGGCTCCGTAAAGGTACCAGGCCCGCCGCCCCTGGGTGAAGGCCATCAATCCCGCCAGTGTCTGTTCCTGCAAGCGGGCAAGCAGCAGCAGCGCGTTGCGGTTACGCGCAAACTCCGCATAGGCTTTGCGGTAATACTCCCCGGAGTGGATGGCGAAGGAATCCCGGGCGCCGGTGGCCTGCATCAGCCGGATGAACTCGTCGAGGTCCTCCGATGGCAAGGCGCTCACGCCGTGCCGCGCGGCGAGGCGGATGTTGTAGCGCGTCTTCGGTTTCATCCGGGCCAGAAGGTCGTCCTCCGATCCCCGCAGATCGACGCGGATCGTGCGCGGCGGTTGGATGGTGTGCGGACTCGGACGGAATCCGATCCGGCGCAGTTCCCCCTGCGCGGCTTCCCCGTCCGCCAAGTCCGGCTCCGCCTTCAGAAAAACCGCCCGGTGGGTACGGCACAGCGAGTCGATTTGCGGAAGAAGGCCGGACAGCGCGGCGGGATCGGCCGGGACCGGCCCGCGGGGAAGGTAGGCGATCGAGAATCCCAAAGCCAGGGCGCGGAAAAGAATCAACGCCCCGCTTTCTTCAGCCAGAACGGGTTCCGCTTGCCAGCCGAAGGACGATTTCAGCCGACCCCAGGCGGCCGTTTGCAGAAGGTGGGCGTCGGGATGGCGCGTTTGGACGAAGGTTTCCCAATCCGAGAGAGAAGCCACGGGAAGGATTATATCAACGCCCGCCGGCGGAGGATTTCCTTTTCGCGGGCCAAGATCTCAGCGGACCTGCACGAAGTTCACCAGTATCAGATTCCGCGCGCAGTCTTGAAAGGTGTCGAAGTAAACGCGGGGGGAAATTTCCTTGCGCGAGGCGTCCAAGACCTGGATCCAAAGCGTTTGGCTGCTGCCCGCCGGCTGGGTGCCTAGGACGAATTCATATCCCGCCGATCCGTATTGTTCGGCGCTGCCGGAAAGCGCATCGCGCGAGACCGCGGCGCCGTTCCAGAATCCCTCCAGATGCAGATAGAGGTTCTTGATCGGCGCTCCCGACAGGTCGAACACCTGTCCTGCTACTCCGCTCCAATCGCATCCGAAGAATCCCTGAACGGCAAGCACTCCGGTTTGCTGAATCTCGAACGGATATTGCGGGGGTTTTTGGTTGATGACGGCGGGGAGGTAGACGGCGTTCGTTCCTGCGGCGTGCGGGGCCGATTTGGGATCGGGCGTGGCCTGGGCGGAATCGCCGGGCGGGGGATACGCGGCCATCGGGTCCGCCGTCGGGGCGGTATCGACGGTGGCGAAGGCCATTCCGCCGGCCGCCGTGGGCGTGGATCCGCCGCCGCATGCCGCGAGAAAAACCGGCCCGCACAGGACGGCCGCGAAAACGGCGGCGCGCCATGCGCCGCGGCTGTCCGTGGGATTTTCGTGGCTCCGCGCTGGGCTGAACATGCGCCTCTCTCCGCTAGGGATTGATCCGGATGAAGTTCACGGTAATCAGGTTTTTGTCGCATCCGGCGTAGGTGTTGAACACGATTTTATCCGAAATCGGGGTCCGGTTGCCGTCCATGAGCATGATCCACATCGAGTTCAGCGAAAGGATCGGTTTTCCGGCCAGTTGAAATTCGAACTCTCCGGCCCGGTCCTCTCCGAGCGATCCGGTAACCTGTTCCTCGTCGATCGTTTCCCCGCCGAGGACCCCGTGGATTTGGACGATCAGGTTGTTGAACGGCTCGCGGTTCAAGTCGTACACCATCCCGGCCACGCCCAACCAATTGCAGCCCTTGGGGCTTGCGGAATAGCTTGGATTGACGCCTTCGACGACGAACGGGAAAAACTGCCCCGGAGTTTGATCCGGATTAAGGTTATAGACCGAGGTGTCGGAGGCTGTGAGTTGGGCGCGGGTCGCCGTGTGGGTCAGCGTGGCGATGGGCGTCCACGTCGGAGGGAATTGAATCAATTCCGTAGGGGTGGGGGTCTGGGGCGGGACCGCGGTCGCGGGGTCGGCCGGCCGCAGGGGATTGAGCGCCGAATCGGGGGCGGCGAAGATCAGGACGGAGAACGCGGGACACAAGCAGGACAGCACCAGGAAGAAGATCGAAAGGATGTTGAAAAGGATCGGCCTGCAAGCCGGCCCCTGGGCGGAGTTTCCCGCCGGCACTTCTTCGTTCATGGTGTTTCCTCCTGATTGCGCCGCCGCCGCGGCCGTTCCCGGCGGCCTGCGGCCGTGTACCGGTCCGCGGCCCGATCGTCGTCGGCGGATCCTCTTCCCAGCATCCCAATTATATGTATATTTCGATCGAAGCGTTCTGCATTTGTTGTGCCAGCCACTGCTGAACGGCCTGCCGGCGGAGGGTTTCCAGCGCGGCCGGAGTGAGCGGACGGCTGCTTTCGTGTTCCAGGGTTTGGATGACGTGGTACCCCAGGCGGCTTTGCACTACCGGGCTGATCTCCAGCGGCTGGAGGGAGAAGGCGGCTTCTTCCACTTCGGAGATGTTCAGGATCCCGCGCGGGAACCAGCCGAGGTCCCCGCCGCTGGCGCTGGTGCTGAAATCTTGGGAATAGGTTCTCGCCAATTCAGCGAAGTCGGATCCGGTCAGGAGCATATCCCGCAAAGTGTTGGCCAAGCCGAGATTCCCGACCAGGATATGCCGGGCATGCACCTGTTCGGCGGCGGGGGGCACCTGATCGGCGATGCTGTCGGTGGCGGCCCGTACGAGGAGTTGGCGGCGCACGGCTGCGCGGAATTCCTCCAGGGTGTAGAAATTCTCCGTCAGCCAAGCCTGGAGGCCTTCGTCGCCGCTTCTAGCCTGGCGGACGGATTCCACGACGGCGTCCACCTGGTCGTCGAGGATCGTCCGTCCCAGGGCGGCGGCGGCCTGGGCGGCGACCCGTTCTTCGATCATAGCCTGCAGGACGATGCGGCGGTAATCCCCCAACGCGCCGGGATCGTTCCCCAACCGCTCCTGCGCCGCCTCGAACCGGGCGACTTCGTCCTCGAATTCCTCCAAGGGAATTCCTTCACCGTTCACCCTGGCGGCGAGCGGCACGGGGGTGGGAGTGGCCATGGCCGTCGCGGTGGGGGTTCCGGTCGGGACCGGGTGGAAGACCGACTGCAGATCGCAGGCGGTCAAAAGGGCAATTCCGATCAGGAAGGGCAGGAACGTTTTTTGCATGCTCACCGGTTGGGAGGCTTTGGGTCGGATAAAAAGCCTATTAATCCTTGGCAATTATACTTTACCCGGGCCGGCGGGTTGGATTAGAATGAAAGGACCAACCGGATATGGCTGAAGATACGATGTTTTCCGAGGCGGTGGCAGCGGCACGCGCCGGAGAGGTTGTCCGTGCGCGCGACCTGCTTGCCCGCCTGCTGAGGGCGGATTCCGCCAATCCGGATTATTGGTTGTGGATGAGCGCGGTTGTAGACAGCGAACGGGAGAGCGTGTATTGCCTGCGCTCGGTGATGAAAATGCGGCCCAACCATCCGCTGGCCCGTTTGGGCCTGGGGGTCATGGGTCAGGTATCGCTGGCGGCGGAACGGGAAGGCCCGGCAAAACAGCACCGCACAACGCCGATGCCGCATTCCTCGGCCGGCAGGGTCAACTCCATGGGGGAATGGTGGAAGGTCCGCCGCAACCGCGAGAACATGGCGATCTCGGTGCTGGGTGTCGCCGCGGTCTCGATCGTGGTCGCCATCGCCTTGTTGAACGTCAGGATCTCGGCTTTGAAGTTCCCCTTCTTCGGAGGCGGGCAGCCGACCTCGGCCCTTGCGGCAACCGATACGGCGGGCGGACCCTACCCCGAAACCACCTACCAACCGGTCCCAACCCTCAAGAGCACCGTTAATCCGTCCAATTTGGTTCCCTTCGAAACCTTCGTCGGGGTCCAGCAGACTCCGACGCCGATCTACGGGATCACCCCGATGGCGCTCACCGGAGCGCTCGACGACGCGATCGAGGCGATGCGCGAGGGGCGCTACGACGAGGCGCTCTCTTATCTCGACCAAGTGCTGTTTGTCGATCCAAAATCGGCCCAAGCCCACTATTTAAAAGGCGAATGCTACCGGATGCAGTGGAAGATGAAGGAGGCCTCCGAGGAATACGAGCTGGCCATCGCCCTGGATCCGAACTACGCGCCCGCCTACTTCGGCCGGGCGATGTGGAGCAAACAGAACAATCCCGACAACGACTACGACAAGGACCTGACCCGGGCGCTGGAGCGGGATCCGATGTACATCGACGCCTACGTCGAACGCGCCTTTTTTTACGGTCGGCGCAGCCTTTGGGCGGACGCGCTCGTGGATCTGGAGCGGGCGAACCAGATCGCGCCGGAGAACGCCCTGGTTCTGATCCGCCTTGGGCGCGCGCAGATCCGCAACAGCCAGGCGGATAAGGCGCTCGACAACGTCATCCGCGCCCAGATCATCGACCCGACCATCCTCGAAGGATACCTCGCGCTGGGCGAAGCCTACGACGCGCTGGAGTTGTATTCCCAGGCCGTCACGCCGCTGGTGGTCTACACCACGTACGACCCGGAGGAAATCCTCGGCTGGCTCCGGCTGGGAGAAGCCTACACCGGCACGGGATCGTATCCCGAGGCGGTCGAAGCCTGCGCGCGCGCAGTGGATATCGACGTCAATTCCGTCCAGGCGCGCTTGTGCCGCGGCAAGGTGTACCGGCTGATCGGGGAGTACAAGAAGGCGGTGGCGGATCTGCAGATTGCTTCGGACCGCGCGCCGAACGTGTACACAACCCAATTCCAATACGGATGCGCATTGCTCGAATCCGGCCGGCCGGATTTGGCGATCAAGACCCTCACCCACGCGCTCGAACTGGCCGTCACGGTGGAGGAAAAGGCGGATGCGATGGGCTGGCTGGCGCTGTCGTATGAAGCCTACAACAACTTCGACCGCGCCAAGCAAATCTGGCAGGAGCTGATGGACATGGAGGGGGTTCCGGAGTATTGGAAGACGACCGCCTACGTGCATTATTTCGGCTTGAACACGCCCACGCCCAGCAGCGAAGCCGGCGGCACTCCGGAAGCCACCCCGGATTCCACGCCGACCCCGGCGGCTTGATTGCGGCGTTCAGGCTTTGTCCGGAGAATTCATGGTACAATCCGCGGGCTCGGCGAGGGAAGCCCACATCGCCCGGAGGGATGGCCGAGTGGTTTAAGGCGGCTGTCTTGAGAACAGCTGTGGGGGCAACCTCACCGGGGGTTCGAATCCCTCTCCCTCCG
>JAFGKK010000098.1 GCA_016928575.1 Anaerolineales bacterium | reverse complement strand
TGGCTGCTCCCCAATGAGAAGTAATGGAATGCAGCTAATGATATCCAGAAACGATTTTCCTGTTGGTTCCGGCTAGTCCGGGTTAGGGTTCCCGTCCACTAGGAATACTTCCGATAAATGGCGCGGTTTCGGGTGCGACCCGGCCGAGGGGATTAGATGTGCGGGGCTTCGACGAACAGGATGTCGCCCAGAGAGCTGTCTCTGCCGGGCGCAACAAAGGTCAGGAGGAGTTTGCCGTTTTCCGCGACGGCGGCCGAAAAACCGTTTATTGCCACATCTTCCAAGCTGCGGATGGAGACGGGACCGGTCCATGCCCCTGCCTGATCCGGATCTTCCTTGAAAAGCCAGATTCCGTATTCGCCCGAGAAATAGCCCGTGCCGAGGAGATACACGGTTCCGTCGTTGTCGGTCACAAAATCCAAGGTCCACAGAATAAAATCGGTCCGCAGCGGGTGGGCGGGAGACCAGGATCCGTTCCAGACGAGGGTCCGGGTGGCGTCGTAATCGTCTTCCAGCAGATAAACGCTCCCGTCCTTTCCAGGATAGAGGATGAGCGCCGCATACGCGCTTCCCGTGTCTTGGATGACGGCCTGGGTTGCGGACCAAGTGGTCCCCTGGTTGGCGGAATAGCGGCAGATCGCCGCCGGCGTGTCGGCGGCGCGAACCCAACACAGGTGGTATCCGGTTTTAGAATCCACGGCGAACGCGGTGGAATTCATGCCCAGGGAGCCGTCGGCAATGAGGGTGCTTCCCACCTGGACGGTGTTGTAGCCCAGCAGAGGGCTGATCGCGCTGCCGGAAGGATCCAATTCCAGGAGGAAATCGTTGCCTTCGATCGATTCGTTCTGCAGGGTGATCTGGCGGGTCTCGGGCGCGCCGGAGCCGCGGTAGCAGGCGATGTAGCCCACCCGCCGGACGTCCGGGGACAGGTAGGTGAAGCCGACGCACACCTTGCCCCCGGGTTGAGACGCAAAGTGGTATCCGTAGCTGCTGACCGGGGCTTCCAGATGGCACGAGACGCAATCCGGTTCGGTCCATTTGCCGTCCGGGGTGAACATCCGGTGGAGGAGGATTTTAAGGTCTTCGTCGGTTTCATCCAGCCAGAAGACGTGCGCGATACCCTCCGAATCCACTCCGATGTGCGGCATTGTCGAATACGGCTGTCCGTTGGAAAGCAGGAAAGGCTGGCCGGAGACGTATGGCACCGCGGAGGCAGCGGGGGTGATTTCTTCCGCGGTCGGGGTGAGGGTTTCGGAGGGAGCGGGTGCGTCGGTCGGCGCCGCGGTCACGGTGGAGGCGGCCGTCGGACTCAGCTGATCGGGCGGCCTGAACAGCCATTTTCCGAAATCTGTATTCAGAAAGGCCGCGCCGCCGCCGACCGTCAGGCACAGGCAGGCGAAAATTCCGGCGATTGCGGCCCAGGGAGAGAATCGCCGGCGTCCGGCGGGAGCGGCCGCCCCGGAGGCGGGCGGCGGGGGAGGCGCTGCGGCCGGTTTCGGCGGGAAATCCCCGGTGCCGGCGCGGCGGTCTACGCCCTCGGTGACCGCAACCGCGGCCGTCGGCTTTCGGCCGCCGGTGACCTCGTCGAAGGCCCGGCTGAACTCGGCCGCCTTCTGGTAGCGCTTGTCGGGTTCCTTGGCCAGCGCCCGCTCGAGCACCGCGCTGGATCCGGCCGGGAGTTGGGAATCCGCCTCCGAAAGCTTGGGGGGCGGGTTGGAGACGTGCATCATCATCACCTTCAGCGGCGAATCCGACTGGAAGGGGGCCTGGCCGGTGAGCATCTCGAACACGACGATGCCCAGGGCGTAGATGTCCGAGCGCCCGTCGACTTTCTTCTCACCGCTGATCTGCTCCGGGCTCATGTAGGCCGGAGTGCCGATCACCATCGAGCCGGTCAGCGTGCCGGCGGTATCCGAAAGGTGGGCGATGCCGAAATCGCTCAGGTAGGCGTTGCCGTACTGGTCGAAGAGGATGTTGGCGGGCTTGAGGTCGCGGTGGACGATGCCCTTGGCGTGGGCGGCATCCAGCGCCGAGCCGATGCGGGAGAGGATCACCGAGGCCTCGGCGGCGGGGATCGGGCCGGAGCGGATGCGGGAGACGAGCGAGCCGCCGCTCAGGTAGCGCATGACCAGGTAGGGCTGGCCGTCCCCCTCCCCGAAATCGTATACCGGGACGATCGACGGATGCTCGAGCGCGGCGATCGTCCGCGCCTCGCGGTGGAAGCGGGCGCGGAAGGTCGGATCGTGCATCAACTCGCGCGGCAGGATTTTGATCGCCACCTCGCGGCCGAAGTTCGGGTCGTAGGCGAGGTAGACGGAGGCCATGCCGCCGCGCCCGATTTCGCTGCGGATCTCGTAGCGGGAGATTTTTTCCGGCAGGGGGGGAGGAGTATCGTTCATGGGACGCATCCTAAAGGTCGCCCGCGGGGCGTCGTCCAATGCTTATTATAGGAGAAAAACGGGAAACCGGAAGGAACGGTTCGGCGCGCCGGAATCCCCCGGGTCTTCCGCCCCCTTTGCCGAGGGGGGCAAGATTCCGGGGATACCGATCACGGATCCGGTGGGACGGCCGTTGACCGCTTCCCAACTTTCCGATTACCCTATCCAGGAGGGGGAGAAATCCTCGGCCGGGTCGTTGGTCAGACGGGTCAGTTCGGATCCGTCGTTCTTCACCTTGTAGATTTCGTAGTCCCCGTCGCGGTCGGACATGAAGACGATCCACCGTCCGTCCGGTGACCAATCCGGCGAAAAATCACCCTGCGGATCGTCCGTAAGCCGGACGACGTTCGAGCCGTCGGCGCCCATCACGAAGATCTCGCTGTTCCCCGTCCGGTCCGAGCCGAAGACGAGGCGCGCACCGTCCGGGGACCAGGCGGGATCGAAATCCATCCAAGGCCCCCCGGTGAGGGCGGCGGCATTCCCGCCGTCGGGGTCCACCAGCATGATGGTCGACTCGCTGCCGGAGAAATTGTCGAATGCGATCCGCATCCCGTCCGGAGACCAATCGGGATTGGCCTGCACCCCGCCGGCGATGTTTACACGGGCGGGATGCGTGCCGTCTGCGCCGATGATGAAGAGCTTGAACTGCGCGCCCGATCCCGACATGTAGGCGATGCGGGTTCCGTCCGGAGACCAGGTTGGGGCGTATTCGTCGCTGACGCTTTCCGTCAAACGGACGGGATTCGAACCGTCGGAATCCATTACGTAGATTTCCGGATTCCCGTCCCGGTCCGAGACGAAGGCGATGCGCGATCCGTCCGGGGAGGGCGCGGCGTGGAAATCGCCGCCCGGGCTTTGGGTCAGGCGGATCAAATTCGAGCCGTCGGGATCCATGCGGTAGATTTCCTGGTCGCCGCTGCGGTCCGAGGTGAAGAGGATCCGGCCGCCGCCTCGACCGGAAACGGTCGGGGTGAGGGTCGGGGTGGGCGTGAGGGTGGCGGTGGGGGTGAGGGTGGGGGTCGGCGTAGCCGTCGGGGTGGGAAGGATGATCCCCAGCATCATTCCGACTTGGTTGCGGGCGCCGGCGTCGGCGGCCAGGATCCCCGCCGGAATTGCCGCCGCGCCGCAGCACAGGCACAGCGCAATGCCCAAGCATCCGATCCAGATCCAATTGACGGGATGGTTTTTTGTATCGGCCATGCATTGTTCTCCTTTACCAAAGCGCGGTTGAATTCCCGGGAGGCGATTCCAAATGATCCGCCTACGGCTGCCAATCCGGCGAATACTCGTGTTCGGGGGTGTCCGTCAACCGAACCACGTCCGAACCGTCGGGGTGCATGAGGTAAAGATCCGTATTGCAATCGTAGGGGCATTTATGTTGATCCGCCGCGTTGCGCGTGGACCGGAACGCGATCAGCCTTCCATCCGGCGACCAGGCCGGGTCCGAATTGCTGCCTTCCCCATGCGTTAGCTGCCGCACGCCGGATCCGTCTGCATTCATGACGAAGATTTCGCTGTTGCCGGTCCGATATGAGACAAAGGCGATTTCTTTTCCGTCCGGAGACCATCCCGGGAGGAAGTCTTCCCCGGAGTTGCTTGTCACGCGGACGGGGTTCGTTCCATCCGCGTTCATGACGTAAATGTCCCAGTTCCAATCGCGATTGGAGGTGAAGGCAATCTTCTCCCCGTCCGGCGACCATACGGGATCCACATCCCAACCCGGGGAACTGGTGAGCCTCCGGACCTCGGTCCCGTCGGCATTCATGGTGTAAATTTCAAAATTGCTTTCCAAGGTGATGTAGACGGACGGTGGAGCATTCCGAAGGGAAACGAAAGCGATTTTTTCCCCGTCAGGCGACCAACTCGGAGAGCTGTCGTTGGCGGGATGGTCGGTAAGCCGTTTCCGCTTGGAGCCGTCGGATTCGACCGCGTAGATGTCGGAGGTGGAATCGCTTTCGCCGTAGGAGGTGAAGGCGAGTTGCGTGCCGTCCGGCGACCAGACGGATTCGTAATCGTAGGAATTCCCGCTGGTGATTTGGTTTTGCCGGGAACCGTCGGAATTCATGGCAAAAACCCAGCAACCGGATCCATTCCATCGCGAATAGGTGATCCGCCCGCCGCCTCCGCCGAGGGCAGTGGGGGTGGGCGTTAAGGTCGGTGTGGGTGTGGGCGTGACGGTCGGGGTCAGGGTCGGGGTGGGCGTGATGGTGGCTGTGGCGGTGGCCGTGGAAGTCGGCGTCGTCGTGGCTGTAGGAAGGATGATCCCCAGCATCATTCCGACTTGGTTGCGGGCGCCGGAGTCGGCCGCCAGAATTCCCGCCGGGACGGCGACGGCCCCGGCGCACAGGCATAGCGGGATACCCAGGCATCCGGCGATTACCCACAATGCGGGTCCTTTTTTATGAGCAGACATTCGAAAATCTCCTGTGCGGTTTCATGTTCGGCTTGGATGGATTCAGGAGCCCCGGACCGCAACCGCGGGTTGCGGCTGTTGACGCGGTCAAGGGTATGCCTGCAGGCCATGGTCTTCGTCGCGGCCGACGGCGCCAATCCCGGAGAAACTTGCGGAAAACCCTCGACCGCCTTCGCGGGGCTTGCGCCGCGAGGCTCCTCCGCGAAGGCGCAGTCCATCTCCAACGGAAGCCGGTGGATGGCCCGCCTCCGTATCCGCCGCGGGCGCTTTTTCTACATGCAGGATAAACCGATCCGGTCCACCGCGCAAATGCCGCGTCCGTTTCCGCGCCCGGCTAGGGCGTTTCCGCGGGCATCAACGGATTTTCGTTCGCGGCCGGATCGTAGTAATACGCCTCCCGGCCGGGGAAGGCCTGCATAACCTGCGTATTTTTTTCCGGACCCAAATCGCGCGCGAAGACCACGTCCCCGTCCAGATAGGGGTCGTTCAGCCAGGAGAATGCCGCGTAGTCCGTCCAAGCTTTTCGGCGGACGAACACCACGGCGTTGCGCAAACCGGCGGCGGAGACGGAATCGGAGCCGGCGCGGGAAATGTCGTAGAGGCCGTAACCGCGGAGGAAGCGCGGCTCGATCTGAAACGCGACGCTCCACAGGAGGAACAGCGGCAGGGCGGCTTGGACGAGGCGCAGACGCCATTTTCCGGCGGAGAACTTGAGCAGGCCGCGCGCCGCGAGCAGCCACAGGAACGGCATGCCCTCGGAATAATAGCGGCCGCCGAAAAATTCACCGGCCCGCGCCCAGTAGGCGAGGTGGGCCAGGATCAGCGCCAGCGGCGGGAGCAGGAGAAGCAGATCGCGCCGGCCGCGGGGGGCAAACAGCAACCCGGCGGCCAGCGGGAGGACGACCAGCGGGAATCCGCCCGGCGCCGGCCAGCCAGTGAGCGCGGTTTGGAAGGCGGCCAGATCCAATCCGGCGTTGAGCAGGGCCAAGGCGGGGGAATGGCCGTCCCCGCGTCCGATTCCGGGCCCGAAACCGACCGTATCGTACGCCCACCAGAGGGTGTAGGTGTTTGTGAAGGGGGATCCGGTGACGGCGTAATTGTAAAGCGGGAGCAGCGAACAGACCGTCAGACAAACGGCCACGAGCGGAAAATAGATCCGAATGTAGGGGCACAGCGTGTTGCGCCCTATCGCCCGGATCCCGTCGCACAGCGTGATACCGATGAACGGCAGAGCGACCGCCAGCGCGGTCCACGGGCGGGCGAGGACGGCCAGTCCGAGGGCGAAGCCGGCGAGAACGGCGTAGCGCAAGGGATGGGACGACGCGGGACGGCGGGCGCTTAGGAAGGCCCAGGCGAAGAAGACGAGCGCCGCCATGGTGACGGGGTGGGGCAGAAGGGAGCCGGATAGCAGGATGAAAGCCGGCGAAACCGCGCCGAGCGCGGCGGCCAGCAGGCCGCAATCCGCGTCGAACAGGTCCCGCCCGAGTAGGAACGCGCCGAACAGGGCGAGCGCCGAAGCCAGCGCGTTCACCGCCCACGGCGCGCCGAGCAGGACCCCGAGCGCGAGGACGAGCGGGTAACCGGGCGTGTATTTGCCGAACCAGATTCCATCGTGGACGATGGCGAAGGGGACGAGGAACGCGTCCGAGTCGGGCGGCGCCGGCGCGGCGACCGATCCGGAGGCGAAGACCCGGGCCTGGAAGAGGTTGGCGTGCTCGTCCTCGAGGTGCGGCATGGCCTCGAAGATGCCCCAGGCCACGGCGGAGGCCGTGAAGAAGACCGCCAGGCAAAGGAACAGGATCATACGCTTCCGGCGGCGGGACAAGGGCGCGGGTTCTCCCGGAGGCACTCTTGGGGAATCCGCGGCGCGCGCGGCAGTGCCGGGATGCGACAAACCGCTGGGGATTGAGCCGGAGGCGGACATGGATCGATCAATCATATCATCGGGCGGGGAAAAGCGCTGGGATGCGAAGGAAGCCGCGGATGAGGACGGGTCAGGGAATCCGAACCTGCCGGAAACGGAAAATAACGCAATCAGATTTTCGGATCCCGGGATTCCTCCGTTTTGGCCTGATCCACATCGGATAGCTTTAATCCCTAGGTCCAATCATCGAATTTTCCTTTGGATTTGGTAATTAGAGAGGAAAAGTACTGAGTTAACGGATCCGCCAGAATGCGAAAGGAGGCAAAGGTTGGATAAACCAGAAGCATCAACAATGAAATCATATCCCTTTTTGCGATCCACAATTCGGCGGCGGAGGTGGATATAAGGATCAGCGCCAGGACCGAAAGGATACCGGAGATAAGAAGCTCATATTGCCGATGTGTGGTTTGGTTATTGCCGTTCAGGTCGAGCGGAAATACCTGACTAGAAAAATACCCTAACTGGTGGCTGCCAGCCCGACCGGAAGAGGAAGAAGAACGACGATGGAAACGACGGATGTGAACAGCCTTACGGCAACGGCCGCGCTGAGCATGCCCAGAAGGATGGACAAGGCGGCAATCAGGGTCAGCAACCCTCCCGCGGGGATCCAGAGCAGAAGGATGATTTTAGTCAGCCCCCTCAGCGCGCCGAACGAAACGAATAGGAACCCGGACCACCACCGTTCCAGCGAATTCGGGTTTTCCGGCAGGCGGAAGCTGGCGGAGAGGAAATTGATTTTTTCCAAAGCGTTGGGGACAATGTAAAAGATAAGTAGTAATAGGATGACGAGGATGTACCGCAACGGCAGGTGAAGAAAATTAATGCGGTCGAGAATTTCAAGAATGGGGTCGGACATGGCGGGTGTTATCCCCCGGTCTGTTTATTGTTGATCTGGAAATTAGGGGGGAATGGATGAAAGTCTGCACTGGAAACGCAGATTAGAATGAATTGTGCATCGCCTCGAGGGGCAACACTCCAACGGCAACCTCGCGCTGGAATTTCGGATCGCTGGCGAGATAGACGATGGCCATCCCACCGCGGCTGAGCTCGCGGATGTTCTCGTAGAGAAGGATCCCCTTTCTCTTTGGTGCTGATTTTGATATCTCGGACGTGGCGCGGCACCAAGAAAAACGTCGATTTTTTCAAATAGCTAAAAAAATTTTCTCTAATCATTCATTGGAATATCACAAATAAGAATCTTGCCGGAACTCAATCCGATAGCCAGCCTATCTCCATCGGGTGAAATAGATAGGGATTTGATGGAATCGAATTCGATCCCAAACTCCTTTATTGAAAAGGCGCTCCAGGGTTCACTTGTCACAGGATCCCATAAAATAATTACATCGCCGCCGCCGCTGATAAATTGTTTTCCATCTGGAGTACCTATAAAATCAGCCATCAAGCCTTCATATTTTGAAATATTGTTCGGAATGATTACTTGTTTGGTATCCATGTTCCAAATCCAAATCTGTTGAACAGATCTAGCGGGGCTTATCTCAAGAGATCCGCCGACGGCGAGTTTTCGTCCATCTGGTGTCCACCCCAGCCCGACTATCAAAAATAAATCTTCATTAGTGAAACGATCGGACACCTTTTTTTCGTCGACATCCCATATCAAGATTCTCTTCCAGGGTGAAGTAGAAAAAGCGATTCGGCGGCTATCCGGAGAAAAGGCTATTTTATCCGGCCAATCTCCTGGAGAAAATGATTCGTAATGAGAAAAATCTGTGGTATTCCAAAGGAAAAGGTCGGATGCATTGGATATGGCTAGATATTTTCCATCCGGGGACCAGCTAGAGTCAACGATGTTTACGTATTGCACTCCGAGGAACTCCTCTTGAAAGATCATTTTCTGTGTGGGAATATCCCAAAAAATTACCTTCTTATCCTTGTCTCCAATCGTAACTACTTTTTTACTGTCAGGAGACCAGCTTGTACTCTTGGCTTGCCCGTTGTGTCCTTGAAGGATGGATTGTACATTCCAGGATGAAGTATCCAGGAAGCGGATTCCACCATCTCCATATCCGGCAACGGCAAGCAGTGATCCGTCCGGCGACCAAGCCAGGTCGGTCATCGAACTGTTTGTATCAATGATGACAAATTGGGTATTCCCCTTGGGCGTTTCGGGCGATGCCTCGACCGTCTGATTGGATGTGGGTATTCCGATTCCGGAGGATGAAGATGGAGATATGACTTGATGGAGTTCCGGACTCGAAGTGGATATCATATTCCCAGGGGTGATGCTAGATGTTTTCAAATTAGAAAAAATAGGTATGGCGCCTTCAGAAAATGAATACACTGCAAATGCGGCGGCCGATCCACCTACGATACAGATGCATAGCAACGCCGTGGCGATCGTGGCTAACAGAGGAAATTTCCTAGACGATTTATCTGGCGCGGATTTTGCCATGGGTGTCTTTGATCCTGTATCGTCAGCGGTATCTCTATGGGCGGATATGACTTGGGAGTAGGCATAGGTTGCCGAGGTTTCCGACAATGACGGCGTCTTCCCGGCGGCGATTGCCTCCAGATTTATTCCGAGTTCCGAAGCCTTTTGAAAACGGAACTCCGGATCCTTGGCCAGCGCGCGAATCAGAACGCCGTTGAGGGTGTCCGGTAGGTCGTCCCGTTCCTCCGGCAGGCGCGGGGTGGGGTTGGCCAAGTGCGCCATCATCAGCTGGGCGGGCGTATCGGCCTTG
>JAFGKK010000097.1 GCA_016928575.1 Anaerolineales bacterium | reverse complement strand
GGCGGGGTAGATATTTTACCAACAATTCGGCACAGAGCCTCTGAGTGCATCGTTCAACAGGAAAGCCCCCTTTTTGCAGTAGGGTCAGTTATGCTAGTGGTGCAGATCGAATGCTTAAAACAATACTGCTCGATAAATCATTTTTCACGGAGCGTGGCCAAAAAGAATTTAATCAATTATTTAGTACTAAAGCGAAATTATTCCAATCTCCAAAATCCCCGTTTTTACTTTCCCAATTGATGCAAACTGCGACAACGGATTCTGACTTGATATTGGACTTTTTTGCAGGATCGGGCACTATTGCCCATGCCGTTATGGCACAAAATATCATCGACGGTGAAAATCGGAGATTTGCGATTGTTCAACTTCCGGAACCGCTTGATATCGAAAATGATGATCAAAAAGTATCAGCAGAGTATTGCGACAAACTTGGGAAACCAAGAAATATTGCTGAATTGACAAAGGAGCGCGTACGCCGAGTCATACAAAAATATAATGAGTCTGAAGCGAGTCTACTCCCAATAAATGGCAAGCGGGAACGCGGCTTCCGTGTTTATAAACTGGCCAATTCCAATTTCAAGAGTTGGGATGCACAAACTCCGAAGGACGCTAAGGTGCTTGACAAGCAACTCGAACTGCATATCGAGCACATACGTGAGGGCCGCACTAGCGATGATATCCTCTACGAACTCCTGCTAAAGAGCGGCTTCCCGCTCACCGCGCCGGTCGAGCGCCTGAAACTGGCCGGAAAACAGGTATACGGGGTGGCGGGCGGGGCGATGTTGATTTGCCTGGAAAAGGAACTGACGCTCGAAGTCCTGCGCGCGATGGCGGAGAAGAAGCCGGAACGGGTCGTCTGCCTGGACGCCGGATTCGCCGGGAACGACCAGCTCAAGACGAACGCGGTGCAGATTTTCAAATCTGCCGGTGTGACGAGCTTTAAGACGGTGTGACATGGATCCGAGCGACTTCGAAGGAACGACCGCCGGAAGCCGTCGCGAAAAATCGACCGTAAGAGTAAATTGTATTATTTAAGGAAAAAATGCAATTTAAGGCCGGACTTATGCACTCGCGTGCAATTGCCTGAAGTGGAGCCATGAAACTTCAATTTGACCCCAACCAGCCCTTCCAGCTCGAAGCCATCGCGGCGATGACGGGTCTGTTCGAAGGCCAGCCGCAGGGCGCTCCGGACTACAGCGTCATCCGCGTCGGCGATTACGGCCAGCTCTTCGCCGGCCAGGCGCGGACCGAACTCGGAGTCGGCAACCGCCTGCTCCTGGACGAAGACAAGCTGCGCGCCAACGCGCGGACCGTCCAGACCCGCAACGACATCGACGTTCCCGATCCGGCGGCCCCGCTCGAAGCTTGGGAGCTTTTCGATCCGGCGGCGGACGCCGCGCGGCAATGCCCCCATTTTTCGGTCGAGATGGAGACCGGGACGGGAAAGACCTACGTCTACCTGCGGACCATATTCGAACTTTCTTCAAAGTACGGCTTCCAGAAATTCATCATCGTCGTCCCCAGCGTCGCCATCCGCGAGGGGACGCTCAAAAATCTGGAAATAACCGCCGAGCATTTCAAGGTCCTCTACAACATCACGCCGGAGTACTTTGTCTACGACGCCAAAAAGATCAACCGGCTGCGCCAATTCGCCGTCGGCAACACGCTACAAATCCTGATCATCAACATCGACGCCTTTCGCAAGAATTTCACCGGCACCGAGGAAGAACAGAAAAGCAACGTCATCTACAAGGAAAGCGACAAGCTCTCCGGACGCCAGCCGATCGAGTTCGTCCAGGCCGCCCGGCCGATTGTCATCATCGACGAGCCGCAGAGCGTGGACAACACCGACAAGGCCCAGGAGGCGATCCGGGCGCTCAACCCGCTTTGCACCCTGCGCTATTCCGCCACACACAAGAATCCCTACAACCTCGTCTACCGGCTCGATCCGGTGCGGGCCTTCGAGCTTAAGCTGGTAAAGCAGATCATAGTCGCCGGCGCCGCGGCCGAGGGTGGGGCGAACGAGCCTTTCGTCCGGGTGGTGGGGATCGATTATAAGAAGGGCGTCAAGGCCAAACTTCGGATTCACGTCCAGGGCGAGGGCGGACCGAAAGAGAAAACGGTCACCGTCAAAGACGGCACCGACCTGTTCGCCGTTTCCAACGAGCGGGCGAACTACCAGGACGGTTTCTCGGTGGCGGAGATAAACGGCGAACCGGGAAGCGAATTCATCCGTTTCAACAACGGCCGGGTGATGCGCCTGGGGGAGGAAATCGGCGGGATGCGCGAGGACGTCTGGCGGATCCAGATCAAGCACACCGTCAAGCGCCACCTGGAAAAAGAATTGCAGGTCCGGGAGCGGGGGATTAAAGTCCTCAGCCTGTTCTTCATCGACCGGGTGGCGAATTACCGGGATTACGACGAGTCCGGCCGGCCGGCGAAGGGAAAATTTGCGCTGACCTTCGAAGAAACACTGTCGGAGTTTGCCAAAGACCCGCGCTACCAATCCCTGGAATGGCTCAAACAGCCGGTCGAAAAATTGCACAACGGCTACTTCGCCCAGGATAAAAAAGGAGTGTTGAAGGATACGCGCGGCGACTCCCAGGCCGACGACGAAGTGTACAACCTGATCATGAAGGACAAGGAACGACTGCTTTCTATAGAAGAACCGCTGCGTTTTATATTCAGCCACTCGGCTTTGCGCGAAGGCTGGGATAACCCGAACGTGTTCCAGATCTGCAACTTGCGTGAGATGGCTTCAGAGCGCGAACGACGCCAGACTATCGGGCGCGGCCTGCGCCTGCCGGTCAACCAGCAGGGTCTGCGCGTGATGGATGAGTCGATCAACAAACTGTATGTCTTCGCCAACGAAAGCTACGAGGATTTTGCGCGCGGCCTGCAGACCGAATACGAGGAGGAGTGCGGCGTCACGTTCGGCAAAATACCGCTGACGGCATTCGCGAAACTGACCCGGGCGGCCGATGGGGTGGAACAGCCGATCGGGCGCATTGCCGCCGAGGAAATCCAATTGGCGCTGGTCGAACAAAAAGTAATCAATCCGGAGGGCTACATCCAGCCGGTCTTCGATCCGCGCCGGGCGGATTTCCATCTGGAACTGCCTCCCGCGCACCAGGAACTGGCCCCGGCTGTTGTGGATCTGTTGGCCGCCTATCAGCTGGAGCGCCACATCCGCAGGGAGAAAGATGAGCGGACCAACCACTTGCGGAAGGAAATCCAGCTAACACCTGAGTTCCAAGAATTATGGAACCGGATCAAGCCGAGAACCACGTTCCGGGTTGAGTTTTCCACCGACGAGTTGGTCCGCCGGGCGGTGGACGCGATCAAACAAATGGAAAAGATAGAAATTCCCATCGTGCGCGTCACAGCCGGAAAGGTCGATGTATCCAAAGGGGGCGTTGCGGCCACGGCGCTGAGCGTCGCGGAAGAAAGGCCGGAATTCGGAAGCCATCCCATCCCGGATATCCTCGCCTACCTGCAGAACGAAACCGAGCTGACCCGCGCGACGCTGGTCCGCATCCTGAAGGAATCCGGCCGGCTGGCGGAGTTTTTCAACAATCCGCAGCGATTTATGGATGCCATCGCGGCTTGCATCAAATACGAATTACACCGTTTGCTGGTGGATGGGATCAAGTACGAAAAGCTGGAGATCGGCGGGAAGGATGCCGAATGGGAAATGATGCTCTTTAAAAACGAGGAGATGATCAACTTCCTGAACGCCGAGCAGGTGAAGAAATCGGTCTACGAATACGTGGTGTATGAATCCGAGGTTGAACGCGAGTTCGCCAAGAAATTGGACGAACGCGACGACATCAAGCTTTTTGTCAAACTGCCGGATTGGTTCCAAATCGACACCCCGATCGGGAAATACAATCCCGATTGGGCCATTGTGAAACATAATGACCAGACGATCTACATGGTTAAGGAAACCAAAGGCACGCGCGACTTCCTTCAATTGCGCACCTCCGAAGCGGATAAAATCCGCTGCGGGAAGAAGCATTTCGAGGCGCTGGACGTGCCGTTCTCGGTGGTTGTGGATGCGGATGAGGTGTGATACTGAACATCCGGCTGGAAAAATATCAGAAATTCGAGGAGGGATATGCCGCTTTATCAAATCTCAGACCATAAGCTGGCGATCGTTGAAATTCAAAAATTCCCCTCTGAGAAACACCTTCAGGCATTAATTGAACGCAACCTGGAGACGGTTTTCAATTGCCGCTTCGTGGCATCCGAATTACCGACCGGCGCCAAGCATGGCGGAAGAATAGATACCCTCGCGATCTCCGAAGAAAATAATCCGGTGATCATTGAATATAAAAAGAAGGAAACAGGAGAGTTGGTGACGCAGAGTCTATATTATCTGGCGTGGATCCATGATCACAGGGGCGATTACGAAGTTGCGGTACGAAAATCATTGGGCAACAACCTGGAAGTTGACTGGTCCGATGTTCGGGTCATTTGCATTTCCCCCAACTACTCGAAATTCGATCTGCATGCCGTCAATGTTATGGGGGCCAATATTGAATTATGGACATACAGGTTATACAAAGACCAAAGCCTGTATTTGGAAAAAATCCAGACGCAAGAAGCTTCTGGCGTGGAAGGGAAAACCGGTGGTACCAAGACCCACGGAAAGATGGGGGCGGGGAAGAAGGCGGCGATTACCAGAGCAAGCGGAAATTACTCTTTTGAGGAGCATATTACAGGCAAATCCGAAAAAGTCAGGGAAATTGCGCTTGCCGTACAGGAATTCATTCTTGGGATCGATCCCGCAATCGAAGAATTCCCGAAAAAGAACTATGTAGCTTACAGAATTTCACAAAATATAGTTTGCATGGAGGTCATGAAGCAACAGGCAGTCCTTTGGATAAAATTAATCCCAAAAGAAATCGGCCCGCTCCCAAAGATCGCCAGAGATATGACCAATATCGGGCATTATGGAACAGGCAATCTTGAAATGACCCTAAAAAGCCTCGATGATTTGGAAACCGCCAAACCATTTATTGAGGCGGCGCATAAGAGGGTGGGGGGATGAAAACGCTCGTCTATTGCTGTATCAGGTAAAGAAAGCGGATATTTATAATCATCGTATTCTCGATTGATCGTCTTCTCAGGAGGAAAACATGCCCAAACCAGCTATGGGACGGCTTGAAAAAGTAACTCTTCGTGAGGTATGGAGAAGCGAAGCCGGCGATTTTACGCCATGGCTGGCGTTGCCGGAGAACCTGGCGCTGCTTGGTGAAACGGTGGGCATGGACCTCGAGTTGGAAAAACAGGAAAAAGAGGTGGGTCCTTTCCGCGCCGACCTGTTATGTAAGAACACGGTGGACGGTTCCTGGGTGCTAATCGAGAACCAAATCGCGAAAACAGACCACAACCACCTCGGACAAATATTAACTTACGCCGCTGGATTGGAGGCGGTGGCTGTTATTTGGGTGGCCGAGCATTTTACGGAGGAGCATCGAGCTGCGCTGGATTGGCTAAACGAAATTACACAGGATAAATTTGTATTCTTTGGATTGGAAATAGAAGTATGGAGAATTGGCGAATCTGCCCCGGCGCCAAAATTCAACATCGTGAGCAAACCTAATGAATGGTCGAAAGAAGTGCAAACTTCCACATCGGTTGGAGAATTAACCAAATCAAGACGCCTACAATTGAAGTTTTGGAACGCTTTTCACGAATACATGAGGGCAACAAGTACAATTAGATGCCAAAAACCCGGCGCTTATAGCTGGATGAACCATTCCATTGGCCGGAGTGGCGCGCATCTAGCATCTGTCGCCTCTTTGTTTGACTCATCAAAAAAGGCTTTTGGCGGTGAGAATCGAGTCGAGTTGTATCTCGATGGTCCGGAGGCAAAAGACTGGTTTTCTCGTCTCGAGAAAGAAAAGACGGATATCGAAAAAGAACTTGGCACGACTCTATTTTGGCACAATCCGGCTGATTCAAAAATGTCCAGAATATATGTGCGACAATCTGCTAATTTGCACGACGAGTCAATTTGGAACCAGCAATTTATTTGGTTACGGGAAAATCTCGAATCATTTACGAAAGTGTTTGGGCCGCGGGTAAAAGAGATGGATCGTGAAGACCAAATATGAATTCGTAGACCCATTCTCTGTATATAAAAAAAGTCCAAACAACGAATAAGCAATTATTACAATATTTTCTTCGGAGGGGATCATGGACCTCAACGAAGCCCGCAAAGTCGTCTGGATCGGATCGAACCGCCGCCCGCTGGGGGAGCTGCTGGATATCGGGTATCTCAACCAGGAACGGCTGACCTGGGCGGTGGAACACGTCAAGAATCCTACGGTCCAGCAGGCCGCGGCGGTTTTGCTCGATTGGTTGAACAAATCCGCGGATAGCGGCAAACCTCGGGAAAAAGCGACCTCTTCTTTGGGGCAGGAGACCCTGCCGGGTTTGGAGCTGAAACTTACGCTTGAGAAAGCCAGAGAAGTTCCCTGGCCGTTTTCCCCGTACAAGGGCGAATCGATGGGCCCGCTGGTGGAAAGCCGCAAACTTTCCCTGAAGGACCTGAGTTACGCGATCGATAACGCCTGGGATTCGAAAGTGAGAGAGGCGGCCATCGCCCTGACTGCGGTCCGCCTGAGACAAATTGTCAGGGAGCCGTTGCCTCCCAAAGGGCATCTGAAGGTCTATTCACGGGGAAGAAGTTTTTCCGAGCGGCGGCAACTGCAAATTGCGATGATCGAAGGATTGATCTACGGGTTTTTTCTGGGAATCGGAGCCGCAGCGATTTACTATTTCCAATTCATCCAGGAGCATAAGACGGCCGAAGAAATATTTGGCGGAATCACCATTTCTCCCGGGTGGATTCTTGCCATTGTCTTGGCGCTGGGGATTATTGTTGGAATTCCGGTGATATTGTTGGCGGCTGTGGAGTGGGGGATGAAGAAGCTTGATGGCCAAGTAGATCGATACCGAAAGGGGCAAGAGGGGGAAACGAAAGCCGCCGACATCATGGCGGGGGTCATGAACGGCGAGTGGTCGCTTTTCCGCAACCTGGAGATTCCGGGTTGGGGCGGGGATGTGGATGCCGTATTGGTCGGACCGACCGGAATGTGGGCGATGGAAATTAAGAATATTTCCGGCCGGTATCGCAACACGGGCGACCGCTGGGATCGCCTTTCCGGAGATAAATGGGCGGAGTGGAAGAAAAATCCCAGCCGACAGGCGCGCAAGAACGCCGCCCGGCTGGGCGCGTTTCTGAAGGCGGATGGGATCACCCAATGGGTCAATCCGGTGGTTATTTGGACCGACCCTGACGCGCCGCTTGAGGTGGAAAATCCGTCCGTCGCAGTCTGGAAGCTGGAACGGCTGGAGGATGAGTTGGGCAATATGCAGGAGGGGAAGCGGATGGCGGAAAACGAACGAGGGCGAATTCTTGAAAAATTGAGAAAGGTGATTGAATCGCGGAAGTAATTTCTTGCGGACAATGATCCACGGTCATGGGAGGATCGACGCGTAAGGATGGCGAACTAACCGCCCGCCTGGGCGAATCCCTCCACAGGGAACTCTTTCCCAAAGATTATCGCGTCTACTACGACCACGGCCCCTCCGATGCCGAATGCGTCGGCGCCATCGCCGCCTATTGGGGGGATGAGAAGCACAGGGATACCAAGCTGGCCGACCTCGATATCGCCATCGTTGACCCAAAAGGCCGGGTCATCCTCCTCATAGAAATCGAAGAAAGCGACGACCGGCCCAAGACGATCCTCGGCGACGCGATGGCGGTGCTGACGGCGGATCATATTGATTTCGAGGGTGAGCGATTGGATGGCATCGGCGAATGGACCGCTTTGCTGATCATCTCGAAAGGCTCCGGCGAAGGACACGAGAGGCGTCGGCGGGTGATCGAGGAACGGTTAGAGATGATCCGGGCCGGCGTTCAGCCCGGCAGGATCCGCCCCGGCGCGGTGAAGGTGAGATTGTTTGAGGACGAAGGGGATTTGCGAGGGATTGTGGGGGAGAATCTGCAACTTTCCGAGTGACATTTGGAAAGCCATCGCTTGACCATCGACCATCGAAAACCTGACGATGGACGATGGGCCAAGGGAAAAAAACAAGCTCCGGCAATGATTTTTCCTCCATGCGCTTCGTGGGTTTGTGTACCAGCAGGGGGCTTAAGCCCCCGGGCGAATTGGAAAAGGCGCATTTGTGAAAAAGACGAAAGGGATCAGCTCCCGGGGGAAGTAGGTGAACGACGCAGGCCGTCGGCTGATGGGATACCGCCCTATTGTCATTGCGAGGAGTGCCAGCGGTGATTTTCCGCTGGAACGACGAAGCAATCTCCTTCGCGTGAAAAAGGGGGAGATTGCTTCGTCGGGCCGGCGCCGAAGATCGCTGCGCAAGCCCTCCCCCGACCCAACCCGCCGGGGCAGGGCTCGCAATGACAATGAAGAGTCTCCCTCCGGCGGACGCGGGTGCGTCTTATTCCCCGAATGGAAATGGCCGCGCCCTCCCCGCCCATCAGGTACAATTCCATCCGTCCACCCCGTCCCGACCGGAGGAACAATGGCCAAACGCAACATGGCCGCGCGCAGGAAGCACCGGCAATCGGCGAAGACGAAGAAGGCGCAACGGAGCCGTCCCCTTCCGCAACATCCCCCGTATTCCGAGACCTGGGAGAGGGAACCCGATCGGTCGCTGGAGGCGAAGCTCTTCGAATACTCGCGGGAAATCTTCTCCGCCGAGGAATTCCAGCGCGCGTCGGAGATGTTTTTCAAACCGCTGGAAGACGCGCGCGATTGGGAAGAGGGCGAACTCGTCGGTTTGTTTATGGAATGGTTCCTGAGGGATTGCCGCCTGGAGGACGGCGCGAGCGTCCTGGAGGAATTCGCCGGAGCGACGGTAGCCGCCTTGCCGGATGCCGAGCGCGCCCTGCTGTGTCGGTGGATCGAGACCGGCCAGCGGCGCGTGCTTGAAGTGCGTGAAAAGCTCCCCGGGCACCGCACGCGCATGCGCGATATCCTCACCGGCGAGGAGTGGGAGGTCTTCGACCGCTCGCTCGCCGCCCAAGCCGTCCAATGGGAGGTTTACTTCGCGCGGCTCTACCCGATGCCGCAGGCCATGGGGATGTTCGGCACAGCCTTCCTTCTCAATCCGGAGGATGCGCCCGCGGTGCGTGCGTTCCTGAAAGCAATGCGCTCGGCCGCGCAAGGACAAACGACGGCGGAGTTCTACCGGAATTTTTGCCCGGTTATCCTGAAGGAAGTCATCCGCTTGCAGAACGAGCGTCTCCGTCCGCCGGTGATCCTCACGCCGGAAGGCGATCCGATCGAATTCGGCGTGATCCGGTTCCGCCTGATCGACCGGAAAGACGCGCTCGCCCGCCTGAATGCGATGCCGGAGGTCGAGCCGGAAAACCCGGATGCCGGCGGCCGCTCGGTCTTGCGCTATGTCTGGTTGGAGCCGGTGGAAGGCCCGATGCTGAAAACTCCGCCGCGAGCCGAGGGAATGACCGACTATTCCTTCCAATTGACGACGGACGGCAAGGAAGGGATGGAATCGAAACGCATCCTCGGCTCCCTCCGCGTATCCCGCGGATGGCTGGAGCTGGAATGCCTTTCCCGGGAGCGGCTGGAACGCGGCCGGACTCTCTTTTCGAAAATCCTCCTGGGCGCCGCGGAGGCGGAGCCGGGCATCCATCCGCCCCGGCCCGCGGAAAAGAGCGGAGGGAAGAAAAAAGAATTTCCTCCGATAGTGATCCGCGAGATCGAGGAAAAAATGAGGCACAAGTTCAGCGCGGAATGGCCGGACCAGAGCATTCCGGCGCTGGACGGGTTGACCCCGCGCCAGGCGGCTGCCGATCCGGAGGCGCGGAGCAAACTGGAAGCTTTGTTGAAGGGGATGGAGGTTCAAAACGCGCGGATGGAAGCGGCCGGCAAGCGGGCGGTGATGGATGCGGCGGGCATCCGCAGGGAACTGGGAATGGAGGCCGAAGATGATCCGACGGCTTGAGGAACGATGCGCCGTCTGGAAAAGGATGCGGCGGCGTATCCGCTCGGTGAAACCGGGCGGCCGCTTCAGGAGAAAACTTTTTTCCCGCTGAGTCAGTTTTATAAAATCGACTATTGCACGTTTATGTCCGGCGAGGCGGGCATCGTTAACCAACACGGGGCATTAACCCCGGCGCGGAGATTTTTCCGCGATCGCAGATCAGCCGCCGGAGGTTATCCTTTTGCGGGCATATCCGCCGGAAGATAATCCGCCGCCATCGGAGCGTCCGTGGGAAAAATCTCTCGAACCGGGTTCCTGAAGCTGGTCGCCTCCCTCCTCGGCGGTTGGCTGGGCGCCGCGCTCCTGAACGCCTGCGGCGTTCCCGTGGACGAAGCGGCGCCGGCTGCGCCGACCGTTGCCGGGCAGCCGGCCGTACCCGCAACCGGCGCACCCGCTCCGACGGCGAGTTCGTCCCCCGCCCGGTCCGAAGCGGATGAATCCCGTTTGCGGGGAATGGCCGTGATGTGGAATGAGCGGATGAAGGTCCGCGGTTCCCATACCCTCGCGGATTCGCCCTCGAAATCCTGGTTTACCTTCGAGGACGCCGCGCGGTTGCGGCAGGCCGGAGCCACCTGCCTGGAAATGCATCAGATCGGGCTCCCCGAATTAATGCCGGAGCGCGATGCGCCCGACGAGGCGTTCTTCGCCCGCTGGGTGGATACCTGGGTCGATTGGTGCGCGCAAAACCGGCTTCACTGCATCCTGAACGTCACCGGCTTCGGCGCCTGGGCGGATTGGGCCTTCTTCCTGAGTATGCCCGGCTGGTTGTGGGACGGCTTCCCGCAGGCGCCGACCTTGGCGGACAAGCCCGCCTGCGATTCGTTCATCCGGGATTTTTTCGACCTCGACGCGGCCGGGCAGGACCGGAACCGCGCCGCATTCCTCAACCTGTGGAAATACATCGCGGCGCGTTACCACGGCCATCCCAACGTGATCTTCAGCATCATGAACGAGCCCTTCTGGAACGTGGAAATCCCGGATGCGGCGGCCGCGGTCCGCCTCGGAAAATCCTACAGCGCCTTCATGGAACAGATCGTCGCGGGCATCCGCGGAGAAGGCGCCCGGCAGAGGATTTTCATCGATCTGCCCTTCCTGATGGACGCGGACTGGCGGTTCACCGTCCGGCCCGTTGAGGGGGAGGACGTCGTCTGGGAAGCCCACGCCTACGGGAACATTTGGGAACCCCACAACGGAACCTTCGAACAGATCGCCGACAGCTTGGTGCGGCTGTTCGTCGAGGATTTCCAAAGGCCACTCTTCATCGGAGAATACGGCTTCAATCCCATCCGCAGCATCCGCACCGACAACGGATCGGATTGGAAGGCGATGCTGCAGGGTATGACCGCTTACCTGGACGGTCTCCCGGTCCTGGGCAGGCAATTCGTCGCCTGGGATTATTTATGCGGCGAGTATGGATGCTTCTCGGGGGAATCGGACCTGTCGACCGCCGAATCCAATTGGATCCTGGAGACGGTCCTTTCCTGAACGCCCTGGCGGGGGAGAGGGGCGGATGTTCAAACCGGCAGGATTCTGAAGATTACAAAGGCGGAGCAATTGGATCTGGGCGGGGGTTTGACCGTCGGGTTTTCGATCCGCGGTGTCGGCCGCGGATCCTGCCAATGACGGGCGGGTGGCTGTCCACCATTATCGCAGCGATAATTCCGTCCTGTGCGAAATCCTTACTCCGCCCTGCTTTTCGCTTCCTCCTCCTCGCGCGCCGCCTGCCGTTCCTTCAACTCGCGCGTCTGCTGGAGGTCGACCCGGCGCTGATCCTCGGCCCGCGCCCGGCGCGCCTTATCCTGCTCGCGTTCCAGCGCTTGCTGTTCCGCCTGGCGCCGTTTGCGGTCCTGCTCCTGCTGGAGCTCCATCCGGCGCTGTGCCTCGGCCTGCGCCCGGCGGGCGATTTCCTGATCGCGTTCCAACTGCTTTTGCTCCGCCCGGCGCTCGAGGCGTTCCCGATCCTGCTCTTTCTCCTGCTTCTGGCGTTCGTCGGCTTGGCGTTTCAGGTCGTTGTTCATGGGATCAGTGTAGCATGGATAAGGTGGAAAGAGTAGACGGGATTGACAGGATGTGATTACGAGCCTGCCCCGGATGGAGCCTGTCCCGAGCGGCTTGTCCCGAGCGAAGATGAGGGGGTTGCTCGCGCTGACAACTGAGAATCCCTGCCTGGCGTCGCCCCGCTGTCATTACGAGCCTGCCCAGGGGTTCGGGCCGGGGGAGGGTTGGCGAAGCCAACCCGACGAAGCAATCTCCTTCGCGTAAAAAGGGGGAGATTGCTTCGTCGGGCCGGCGCCGAAGATCACGGCGCAAGCCCTCCTCGCAATGACAACTTGGATTCCCCGCTCGGCAACGCTGTTACGTCTTCTCACAGAATAATCCTTAAAAAACTGATACCTCAATACCCATTAATAATCGCAAGCGGCAATGGTCCATGCCCGCCCCGGAGCGTTCTTGTCTGGGGGCTATCGTCCGGGCTCGGTCCTACCCGACCGCCCACGACCAATCCGGCTGGACGCCGTCCGTCAGGCACCGGGAAGCGGCCGCCCCCACTTCCTGGATGCAAATTTTGTAATCCTGCTGGTAGGCGATGAACCGGCCGTCAGGCGACCAGGTGGGATTGGACGCGCCGAAGTTTTTTCCGCCGGGAACACCGGTCAGCGCGGTCTTCGAATTCGGATCCTCCACCGGGATGATGAAGATCTGCGACCGTCCGCTGCAGTTTTTCTCGTACGCGATCCGCATGCCGTCCGGCGACCAGACGGGATTGAAAAGGTCGCAGGCGGGCTCCGGCACCAGGGGGTTCATCGCGCCGCTCGCGGGATCCATCAGGTAAACCGGCCCGCCGTACCAGAACGCGATCCAGACACCGCTGGGCGACCAATCCGGGCTGTCGCTGTTGATCGGCAGGGCGGGGGAGAGGTTCCGCGCGTCCGTTCCGTCGGGGCGCATCAGAAACAGGTCGGTGTACCAGAACGGACCGTTGGGGTCCGCGCGCATGCTCTGATCGCTGGTATAAACGAGCCATTCCCCGTCCGGCGACCAATCCGGTTCCACGTGGTCGCCTTCGCCGGTGATTTTTACGAAGCCGGATCCGTTCGCATTCGCGATGCCGATCTTCCAATCCACGGCGTAGGCGATCCGTTTTCCGTCCGGAGACCAGGATACTCCTTGCGGGATCCCGTCGAGCTCGGCGACCAGAGTCAGCTCGCTCCCATCGGCGCGCATGGTGTAGAGGCCGTCGTTTTTAAAGAAGGCGATCTTGCCCAGGTCTTTGAGCGCATCCTCGGTCGGCGTGGGGGAGGGCCGCTTGGTTCTCACCGCCGTCGGGGCGGAGGTCCGGCTCGACGTCGAAGTCAGGCGTTCGGTGGCTGTGGGTTCGGCGGTCCGGCTCGCGGTCGGGGTTTCGTTGGCGGTCGGGGAGGCGGCGGGCGGGAGCGGGGTTGCGGCGGCCTGGCAGGCGGAAAGCAGGATCAGCAGCGGGAAGAGAAAGGTGAAGGGCGGAATCGCTTTGCTCATCGCGTATCCCTCCGATCAAGGCGGCTGCCCGGCATTGCGGATATCCACCCGCGGAATAATCCGCGCAGGACGAATTTGGCGGGATTATCCGGGTTTTCAACAAAAAATGCACACCATGGACGATGGACCATAGACCATGGTCGGTTTTCTATGGGAAGGGGTATTGGCGATCGAGTTATTGTAAATCAACCGCCTGGATGCAACTACTATCAGTAAAGACGCGGCCCTCCCTATCAATCTAAGTCCATCGTCCATCGTCCATGCCTGCCCCCGAGTGTTCTTGTCGGGGGGTCTGTCGTCGGTTTTTTTTTCACCCCTCCCACCATGCCAGATCGGAATACCCGTAGGCGTGCGTGAGGCCCGAGGCCAGCTGGGCGGGCGCCCAATTCGGCGCCTGCGCGCGGAACAGTTCGCCGGCTGCGGTGACGAAGTAGAGCGCATCTCCGGCGGGCGAAAAGAGCATCCCGTCGCCGAAGGCGATCCGGCCTTCGAAGATCTGCCGCAGCTCCGTCCCGTATGCGCCGACGAAGATCCCTTCGGTGTTGATCAGCGCATCCGTTGCCGCCCACCAGCGCCCGTCGGGCGAGAGGGTGGCCATGCGGATGGCCTGCACCGGCAACGCGCGGATCTCGCCGGCGGGGGAAACCTCTAGCAGCCGGCCGTCATCAGTCTGGGCGAGGAAGGCGCCGAGACCATCCTCCCATTCGATCTTGCGGATATTTTCACCGCTGAGCAGCCGTGGGGTGCGGTCGGCGGCCGTGAGAAGGTACACCCCGGGCCGGGGGGGTTCTTCGGCATACAAAGGCATATCCGGCGGTTGCGAAAACAGCACCACGCCCGGGCCGACGGCGACGTCGCTCATGCAGCCTGCGAACACCACATCCGCCTTTTGCGCGGAAAGATCGACCAGGCGCAGGTGCGTGGGACCGCAGGGTTGCCGCCGCGTGTGCGCGATCAGCGTGTTGCCGTCCAGCCAACCGGCCGCGGCTTCGTCGCCGCTCCGCTCGAGGATCTCGTACAGCGAAAAGACTCCGCCGCCGTCGGCGCGTGCGGCGTAGAATCCTCTGACTCCGTATCCGGCGCCGGTGCCGAAGCCCGAAACCTCGCCGTGCACGATCCACGCTCCGTCGGGCGACCACAGCGGCCGGTAGGATTGCATCGGGCCGTCGGTCAGGCGGGCGATCCGCCCGTCGTCAAGGTAATACTCATAGAGGTCCGCCGAGGCCCCCTGCTGGGCGCCGATGAAAGCCAGCCGCTTTCCGTCCGGCGACCAGGCGAGGGAACTCTCTTCGGTTATCGCGATCTGGACCGGGTTAGTAAACTCCGTGCTAGGTTCGGCGCCGGGCGGGATGAGCGGAATCGCAACCGACGGCACGGCGCCCGAGAGGGACATGATGGTGAGCGTCAGGTCGGGGTAAGAGCCGAAGAGACGGGTAGGATCGTAGAAACCGTAGGGAAGGGA
This sequence comes from Anaerolineales bacterium, assembly GCA_016928575.1. Lineage (NCBI taxonomy): Bacteria > Bacillati > Chloroflexota > Anaerolineae > Anaerolineales > Anaerolineales bacterium. The sequence goes on along the minus strand of JAFGKK010000097.1, from coordinate 10,999 downwards.
AGGATCGGCGGAGGTCGAGATATAGGCGAACAAGCCGCCGTCGGGCGAGATTGCCCGCGAAAGCGGGCCGGGCAGGATGACCCGTCCGGGGATACGGATCCCGGCCTGACAGCCGTCGGGCCGGCTCATCCACAAACCCTGTTCGGTGTTCACCAGCAGCCATTCATCCGCCGCGGGCGGCTGAGCTTCGGTTTCTGCGGAAGAGGGCGCGGCAAGCGCCGGCGGCGCGGCGGGCGCCGTGGTCTGAGTCGTCGGCTCCAGGCCGACCTGCAGCGTGCAGGCCGCCAGCAGCGTGACCGGCGCCTGGGCGGCGATTCGAAGCAGGTGAACTTGCGGCATGGAAATTCGCTTCATGGCATTCTCCCTTGAGAGCCATTCTATATGAAGAAACGCCGATTTTCGGGGCTGTTACAGAACTGTAATTCGATCCAGGATTGTTCGGGGAGATTCAATGAAATCGCAAATTGCGCGCGCCGATCGGCGAGGGACCGCGGACCATGGACGATGGACCATGGACCGTCAAGAAAAACCGACGCTGGACCTTGGACCATCGGCCATAGACGTTGGTTGGATTTCTGCCGATGCTTCACAACTGGCACGCGCCGCTTAACCGCGCATACGGGCTTAATCGAAAAACCATCTATCAAAGTATGTTTGTTCGACCGTCAATCGTCCATAGCCGGTTTTTGCCTCGCATGTTTGTTGTGATTCATCTACCGGAGTCTGACCCTCGGCTATCGTCCATGGTCCATCGTCTCTCGTCCGGTCTCGGACCTTACCGTTGGCCGACAACCCGTGACCTGCCCGACCCTCTTTTTTTCGATCGGCGTAGTCGGCGGTCGACCGTCGCGAGCGGCATTCTTCCAAGGTCCTGTTAATAAACCAATTAATCCAAGCCGCGGTCCGACAACCCCGCCTATAATAACGGTATGCCCGACCCCTACGCCGTCCTGCAGGTCGCCCGCAACGCCGAGCCCGAGGTGGTCGCCGCGGCCTACCGGTCGCTGGCGCGCAAGTACCATCCGGATAAAACCGCCTCGGCCGCAACCACCAAGCGGATGCAGGAACTCAACGCCGCCTACGCGGTCCTGCGCGATCCGGCGAAGCGCAAGCGCTACGACCGCGCGCACCCGGTTAATGCGGCGCCCATCATCCGGCCGACTGAGGAAACGATGATGTGGTGGGGATCGGACGACGAGGAAGAAGAATCGCACTGGGCCACCGCCTACGCCCGCCGGCGGGGCGCCCCGCAGCCCATCCCGCGCAGAGGGTTCTGGCGGCGCCATTGGGGCTGTGCGGTGTATCTGGCCTTTGCGGCGTTCGCGTTTTGGCAGGTGGTCGCGGCGGTGGTTCTGAAAATGTGAGATTAAGAGCAATAGACAGGATGTACAGGATATTTCAGGATTGACAGGATGAGATCCGCCCATCGACAATAGCCTCCCGATAATGGCGCTCGGGGTCAGGCTTGGACCGTCGTCGAGGGTGGCCGTCTACCGTTGCCGTTGGGACAATTCGTTCAAGTAAAAACATGTCCGCGTGGTATTTGGGGTGAAACCGGATTGCTCCAGTCCTCGGCTGTGGTTCACGGTCTATTGTTCATGGTCGATAGTCGGATTCCATTCTGTCAATCCTGCACGATCCTGAAATCCTGTCCCTCGGATTTTTCCCCCCGCGTTATTCCAACAACATCGGCTTAATTAACTGCGAACCCGGCAGGGGAATCACTTCGTAGGGGTGTCGGTAGTCCGCGCCGATGCAACCGACGGTTTCCGGTTGCGGAGCGAGGGCCGTGTGCGAGCGGATGCAGGTCGGATCGAGGTAGCGCCAGCGGCCGTCCAGATGGATCCCCAGGTAAATGTGTTGGGTCCCGTCGTGGGCCTGGGAGTGGACGACGGTGATCCAATCCGGCAGAACGCCCACCCGGTAGAGCAGGGTGGCCATGGTGAAGGATTTGGAATTGCATGCCCCGAGCGGAAGGACTCCGAAGCGTGCGAACACCTTGGCCAACTCGCCGATCGAGGGCCAATGGTGGGTGGGCGTCGAGGCGAGCTCGTGCAGGTAGTTCCAGGGCTCCTCGTAGCCGGGCTCGTTGATGATGATCGTGTGGCTCGTCATCCACTGCCACAATCCGCGGATCCGGCGCCAGCGCTCGGCGTTGTCGGGCGCTTCCTCGGCCGGCAGGCCGATCGAAGCCAGCAGCGCGCGGATATCCCGGTTGTCTTCGTGTATGTCGGGGTAGAAATTTTCCGGCGGGCCGACCAGAATCCCGTCGTCGCGCCAACAGCCGCCCTCGTCGCAGGTGTAGGCTTTCTCGCCCTCGAAGAGGGTCTGCTCGACGATGTGCGGTTGAGTCTCGGTCGGAGTCGGTTGCGGCGCGGGCGAGGCGCTTGCCGTGGACGTCGGCGCGGCGGTGGGCGCGCCGGAGGTGGGCGGGGCCGCCGCGAATGCCGTGAGCGAGGCCGCAACGGCCGTCTCCCGCGCCGCAGAGGGCAGATTGCAGGCGAGGGAGAGGAGGATCAGGCCGGCGGGTAGGATAACAGCGCGCTGCTTCATTTGCGCTTGAGTATACCGCCGATGGACATGAATATGTCCATAGGCCGTAGACCATGGACCATGGACTATCGACCATCGTCGAGTGTTGGTCTATTCCTGAATCCCCCCAGATACCACGCAGACAATAATAAATATTCACCGGCTGGTTCGACGGGAAGCGGTCGGCGCTAACTCCGCGGCGATGGACCATCGTCCATTCTCGGGTTTGCGATGGTCCATGCCTGCCCCGGAGTGTTCTTTTCAGGGGGGTCGATGGTCCATGGTCGATAGTCGATCCGCATCCTGTCCCCGTGGTTTTTCTCCCCCGCCATGGCGGGGCGACGGCGGCCGGAAGGTGCGAAGTAGGACCAATGGAAGGCCGGAAATGCCTTGAAAACAGGGCGTCATATGTCATTTGTCCCTATCCCGCCCGCGCCGGAAACTTGTATAATTTCCATGCAATTTGTTTATCCGCCCTTATTCATCGGAGCAACCCGGGTTCGCCACGCACCGGGTTTTCCATCTCCGTAGAAGGAGAAAAAATATGAACAAAAGCAAACGCTGGATAGGCGTGGCTACGGCTATGGCACTGGTCATGTTCCACCTGTCGCCGGCAATACGCGTCCTCGCCGACGACGGCCCGACGCCCGAAGAAACGCCGGTGGTGACGCCGACCGAGGAGGCGGTTCCTTCCGAAACGCCGGAACCGGCCGCTACCGAGGAAGCAGCGCCGGCCGAAACGGCGGCGGATCCGACGGAGGAAACCGCTCCCGAGGAGACGCCGGCGCCGGATGCGGAAGAAACCGCGGCGCCGGAAACGGAGGCAACTCCGACGGAGGAGACCGCCCCGTCGGAGACGCCGGACCCGCAAGACACTCCATCCCCGGATCCGGAAGGTACTCCGACGCCGGACTCGGAGGAAACCGCTGACCCGGATCCGGAAGAGGACGCGGCGGCGGAATCGGATTGTGTGCCTCCCACCGAGGAGGAGATCGCCGCGGCGGAAGCGGCCGGCGAAGAGCCGCCGCCCGCCTGCGAAGCCGAGGAGATCGAAGAGGTCACCGTTTCCTACAGCGATCCGATGTGGTGCCCGACCGGGCAGGTCCCCGGCGATTCGGGCTGCACTCCGTCGTTCGCCACCATCACCGAGCTGATCGACTTCCTGATCGCCAACTCCGCCACCTACTACGGCGACGGCGCGATCTACTTCCAAGCCGGAGACTACACCGGCCCCGAGGAGTACGTCGTCATCGACTACAGCGTCGTGCCGCAGCTCGGCACGCTGGAAGTGCTCGGCGGATGGGATCTGGATCCCGACGGAGGCTACAGCGGCAACACCGGCGAAACCACCTTCACGGTTCCCGTGATCGTGGTTTGGGATGAGGACGTCACCATCGCCGATGTCGCCGTCGACCTCTCTGCCTCCCCGACCTCCGACAGCGGCCTCTCGGTCTTCACCGAGGGCGACGTAACGCTGGAGAACGTCCAGGTGACCGGCGGAGGGAACGGCGCGGTGGTGGACGCCGGAGGCGACGTAACCGTCCGCGGGGATCCGGGCGTTCCGGGGGATGCCAGCGAGTTCAACGACAACACCAACACCGGCTTGCTGATCTACTCCTCCGGAACCGTCACCCTGACGGACGTGGTCGCCAACGGCAACCGAACCGGCATCTTCATCGACAACTCCGACGGCGCCGGCTCGGTGAACCTGACCAACGTCTTCGCCAGCGACAACGGCTGGACGGGGGTGGATGTGCGCTCCGCCGGCGACATCACCCTGGATGGAGTGACCGCCGACAACAACATCGTCGGCGCGAACCTGGAAGCCGCGGGGGCCGGGAACGTCTTCGTCGGAGACAGTTCCTTCACCGGCAACACCTCCAAGGGCATCCAGGCCGTCACCTATGAAGGCAATATCGTCCTCGACAACGTGCAGGTCGACTGCCTCGACGCTCCCGGCAGCATCGGAGCCTGGCTGAAGACCCGCAGCGGCGGAACGATCACCGTCCTCGGCGGCGTGTTCACCAACGCCGAAACCGGGCTGTTCATCGTCGGCACGGGCGAGGTGGTCCTGGAAGGCGTCGCAGCCTCCGGCAACCTGGGAGACGGCGCGAAGGTGCAAAGCGGATGGGTGTTCGCCTGCATCCCGCCCGACGGCATCCCGGTGACGGTGGACGGCGGAACCTACCAGGACAACGGCGGCTACGGGTTCGTGGTCTATCCCGGGCCGAACGGGACGGTGACTCTCGCCGGAACGATCGCCTACGGCGGCAACGGAGCGGGCGACAACGACATCGACCTGACCCGCACCTGCGTGCCGTACGTGGAAAAGCCCGCCAAGCCCTACCAGGTGGTGGAGATCAGCGGCCTGGGCGACGATCCCGTCACTCCGGATTGCGAGCACTACTCCGGCGTGATGATGATCCTCCCGGATCAGTCGCGGATCAAAGTGGCCTGCCCGGCCGAAGGCGAGATCACGGTCACCAAGACGGAAGAGCAGGATCTTCCCGCCGCGCCCCCGCAGGGCGTCGTCCTGGTCGACGGCTACACGGTCGCGACCGATCCGGACGGCCTTCTGGCCCAGGGCGGCTCGATGCAGATGTGCTTCAAGATTCCTCCCGGCGGCGAAGGCCAGCACTACGCCATTCTCTACTGGGATGAATCGGCGAACAACGGCCAGGGGGCGTGGATCGAACTGCCGATCGCGCAGTTCAACGGCCCGCCGTTCCCGCTGCACCCGGATACGCCCGAGGACGGCATGCTGATCCTCGTCGGCGTGCAACAGTGCGGCGACTGCGTCTGCGTTACGGTGACCTTCTCCGGAACGTTCATCCTGGTGGCGCGCTGAGGCATGGCGAAGAAACAGGTCTCCAAGAATCGAGGGACGGGGAAACCGTCCCTCGATTCTTCCCCCGGCCTCTACATCCCCTTCCGCTGGCTGGTCCCGGCGCTCGGGGCGGCGGTGATCCTAATGCTGGTGATCGGGATCGGTTCGGCGGCCAATCCGCCGGCCGCCCCCTCCGCCACGAAAAAGCCGACCCGCGCCGCGGATCCCTGCTCGATCGAGCAGGTGCGGCCCGACGTGGAAAAAGTCCATGCCCTCATGCTGGAGTTCTACGACGCTTCGGCGCTGGCCTCCCAGACTCCGGCCGAACAACTGCTGACCGTCATCCCCACCCTCCAGGAAATCCGCCGCCGCGCGGAAGCGCTGAAGGTTTCCTCCTGCCTGGACGTGCTGCGCTCCTACCAGGTCTCGCACATGAACATGGTGATCAACACCCTGCTGGCGTTCATGGCGAAATCCGATCAGTCGATCCTGATGGAAGGGATCGTCCAAGCGCGCCTGCTGAACGAGGAATATAAAAAGGAAAAGGCGCGCCTGCTCGGCGAAACCTACCTTCCGCCCGTCACCCGCACGCCCCTCCCGACTTTGGGAACCGCGGCCGGCACCGGAACGGGAACCGTGACGGCGCTTGGATCGGAAACTCCCACCCTCACCCCGATGCCGTAAGGCGACAACCGACGATCGACCCTCGCCCATGGTTGACGGTATGGCGCCTGTGGGTTTCTTCATTATGTTGATCAATACGCTTTGCTGCCGCCAGGAACCACTCCTGAAAAAAGGACGCCGTGTTTCCGCCGCTTCGTCAATAATGGGAAAGCCTGTTCGGGTTGAGATTCGACGTCCTGCTCGACGGCTTGACCGGCCCTTTTTTCGAAAGCGAATAGCCTTTCCACGACAAGCGGCGGTTCGGCTGTCGGCGGGGAAACGCGGCGATTGCGTTCAGGTGACGATCTCCCCGGCGGCTACGCCGGAGGAGTTACCCCGGGCTCGCGAGGCGTTTCCGGCCGTAATCCAAGGCAAGCAGATTCGGCGGAGATATTGACGCGGATCTCCGAGCGGTACAGGGAGGCCGAACGGGTGTGGGTCATCAACCGGGAAATTCCAAACGAGGAAGTCCTGAAAGAGATGCGTGAGGCGGTGATGCCGGTGGGCTGGCTCGTGGGCACGAAGCGGGGGGCTTGCCGCGATTGTCCGCCCCGTCCTTGACGAGGGCGCGGGTTTACCCCTTTGGGGGAGAATCCTGCCGGAGGATCTCCGGAAAGCAGAACGCCCGACGGTTTGTTTTCCCCCGGCGTTACAAAGACCGCGGTCAATCTGCGACCGGAAGCTGCATGACGTCCTGCGGCCTGGCGTCGAAGGATATTACCGTTATCCAACCACCGCGGTAGGGGGTGATTCCGGTGATCCGCAGCCAATACCCGTCCTGGGTGCGGGCGTCCAGGCGGAAGCACGTGCCCTGCATCGCGCTCCCGATCATCGGATCCATTGCCGACGGCCCCGAGCGGATGTAGGCGTTCGTCACGGCGGTGCACATCTCCGGCTGGGTGACGCCGCTCACCCGGACGGCGAGAAATCCGAGGACGGCCGCGATGCCAATCAAAAGAAGGATCGCCGGAACGACTCCCTGCAGATTCCATTTCGGCCGGGCGGCTGGTCTCCCTCCGCCCTCCGCCGCGGATTCCGTGGATGGCGCCGGCGGCAACGGGGAGATTCGGACGGCGGGCGCGGATTTTCCGACCTCCGCATGCAATTTTCCGGCCATCGACTCGACCCGCTGGGGGAATAGTGAAAAAGGTTGTGCGGAGATCCAAGGGTGAAGCTGCGCCACGGGAAGGACCGCCGCCTTCAAGTGGCCCTCGGCATCGACGGCGGTTTTCGGATTCGTGAACACCGTCACGGGGGCGACCCGGCTCTCCAAAACCGCTTCCAGCGCGCCGGCGGCGCGGACGATGTGGTCCGTGGGATCCGTGATTCGCTTGATTGGATGGATCAGCGACCGGCGCCAGTTCCATTCGGATGTGGTGCGGTCGTAGATCATTTTCCCAGACCGCCTATCGGCTTCAAGCGCGAATATCCCCCCGGGTCCGAGGAGGACCTGATCGATATCCTCGTCCTGGTCCAACAGGGTGACGCCCGAGAACAGGATCCAGCGGTCGTCCAAGTCCGCCAGTGCTCCGGCGACGGTATGTTTTGCGATTTGGCCGGTCCGCCGGTTGAGGAACACGATCCAATCCAAGACCGGCTCCCAGATTTCGCGGGGAGATATCCCTTCCGGCCGGATTCCGGCCAGATGGCGGCCCAAGGATGACAGGACCGAGGCGACGATGAAAACGATCAGGAAAATGACGAACGCGTGATTATTCTGTTTCCATCCGGATTGGGACGTTCCCCCGAAGCTGGATGCGAACAGTCCGAGAAATCCGAGGATCGAAAGAATATATGCTCCGGCAAGGAACAGACGGGAACAACTTGGCCTGCCGGAATCACCCGTGTTTTTCGCGTTGTATCGTTCCACCAGCACTTGGCGCATGGCATCCTCCCTTCACCAATCCCGGATCCGGCCGCGAAGGGGTCGTTTCCGGGTAAGCGATCCTCCCGGGCGGCGGCTTGGTTTCCTATTGCGGCGGCTTCAGTTTATATTCCACACCCCACACAATCTCGATATTTTCCACCCAAGCGCCCGAGTTTTTTCCGCAAGCGCAAGACGGCGTTGTCGACCGATCGGTCGCCGGTTTCGTATTTCCCGATCCACACCGTTTCCAGGAGGTAATCGCGTGCGATAGGGTCGGCTAGGTCGATTTCGTCCTCCACCAGCAGGAAGGTGGTCATGGGCATGATTATACCGGCGGTGGGAAAAACGCGGGGCGCGGCCGCGGCGGCGCGGATGCGTCTATCCAATAAGCAATCCTGCCAATCGTGTTAAAAAAATAACCACTCATCCCAGGGCAACGATGCCGCGTCGCCTCGATCCATAATCCTGTCGATCCTGCGAAATCCGGAAATCCTATCCGTGAGACATTGCTCCATCGCCGTTCAAGTCCGCCCCATGTAAACGGAGGAGAGTGCTTCGTCGCCCTGGCTTCGACAGGGCTCCTCGAAATGACAGTCGGGCATTCCCCTTCGGCAACGATGACGCGTCGCCTTAATCCATAATCCTGTTGATTCTATAATGTCCTGAGATCCGGTCCTCATCCGACGATGTCATTTTAGCATTCAACCGGATGAAATTGTCTCCGTTTAACACGGTGATGGGAAGAAAAGCCTTGGCAGAGGGAATGCCGTCGCGGCAAAACGCAAGGCCAAATATCCTCCTTTTACGCACATGTGTTTGTATTTGCCGCTGAGGAAGGGTATAATGGACTACACACCATAATTATCAAAAAAAAGGATCTTCGCGCCTTTTGGCGAAAATTGCGCAGAAGGAAACCGTCAAACGCGATCCGTCTGGATCGGGTTTACGCCAGCCGCACGAATTCGGTGATGATCCCGCCAAGCCGGTCGGCGGAATTCACCCGCAGGCGGGAGGCGGCAGAAGCGGGAAAAGCGCCCCGGGCGGGTCGCCGATCATCCTACAGCCGAACAGGAGCCCTGCATGGCCGAACCGTTTATCCCGTTGGGTGAGAAACTCCGGCAGGCAAGCCCCGACCTTGCCGACGAATTGGATATGCAATGGAAGATCGCAAACAACGAGTGGCTGCCGGCTATGCCCTCCTCCGGCGATTCCTCGAACAGCGCCCCGCACATTCGAAACATCACCCAACATTTAAATGAATTGTTGGCGACACTCACGCGGCACAATCCGAAGGCAAGCGTTTTGCATATGCGGCCGATTGAGATCTACCTGCTCCTTGCTTCCGCGTTGTTTCATGATATCGGCCAAATCAGCATGTTCCCGGGCGACCATGGGGAAGAGACGCGGCAATACCTGATCGGAAACCACGATGCCCTGGGCATTCGCAACCGCGAAGTAGCTCGCAGCCTTGGGAATATTTGCGCCTGCCATACCGAAAAGCCCGGAAGGAAAAAGGATGACTCTTGCGGGGCCCACCTTCGCGACGTGGTTATCGATCCCTACGGAGAGGTCCGCCAAAGAATGATTGCTGCCTTGCTTACGTTGGCGGATCATATGGATTGCGCCCAAACCCGCGTGATTCCGGATTATTTACGGAAGACCAAAAGCATTCCAGGGAACTTCCGGAACATCGTTCAGGGGGTCTTTGCCGATCCGGCGGCCCGGCTTGTACGTACGGTCCTTATTCTCGAAAATCCAAAAGAAGGAAATGGAACAAAGGAGAATTCGAACCAGGACCGCCAACGCGAGAACCCGGTTGGGCCGGCGACAGTAAAAGAAGGTGTTCAAGGAGAGGCACCAAGGAATAACCAGGACCAGTTGTTTTACATAGAGGAAAAAAACGAGGATTGGAAGTGGTGGGCGCATCAGATGGAAAAAGCGTTGCGCTCTATTCCCGGCGAAAGGTTGGCGGAGAATCTCGCCGACGGCAAAACGGATATCCCTGAGGGGGAATATACGAGAAGACTCGCCGATGTTTTCACTCCATTTGGTCCAGAGCATGGAAAGACGAGAGAGGATGTCAATCAAGCAAGTAAATTAGGGATAATAAAAAGGAGACTGCAGAAAACCTTCGGGGAGTTGGAACACAGCGGTCCTTTTGATCTTACGGAGCAATTGTTGGCATGGAATATTATTAAGATAAAGACCAAGCAGCCCGAACGCTGGTCGAATCGCACGTTGGTGGCGATTGTTCTCGGGGATTTGCGATCCAATCGGGAGGCATTGGGAAACATCCGCGAGCATCTGGCCGCCGTGGATCTTCCGCTCGCGTCCTGGTTGATCGATCACGAAGAAAGGCTCTATACGCCCGACTGGCGCGAGTCTTACGAGCCTCGTTTTTATATCGATTATTTGACGGAAGTGGCCGGAGCGATGTGGGATCTCAGCCGGCGGGTAATTGGCGCTTCCGAATTCACCTACGACGAACTGGCTTCGCATATGGGCTTTCACGATGTCGGAAGAGTACGGATGGCAGTCAGACGGATTCCCGGTTTGACCGCTAGGTTGGTGGAAGCAAGCATCCGGCGGGAAGATCCGGAACAATCGAGGATTTTCCCTTGGACGAATCTCCTCTGGGTCGGCGAAAAGACTTGGAAGTGGCGGGTTAATGCTCGCGGCCGGGGGTGCGCATTCTTCTCCCTGGCGCAGGTTATTCGATGTATTTCCGGCTTACAGGACCCCTAAATTTTCCTTCGCGCCGAGGTCATTCATGATCAACTCCTCCGCAAATCCCAATCCGTCACAATTGGAACATGACGAAAGGCGGAATCTATTGGGCTTGGTTATGGGTTTTCCTTTGGATCACTTGCTGGAGCAATCGGTTGAGATCAATAAGCCGTATCTTCGGCAACCGGGGATCCGGCTGCCGGCCGGGAAGGATCCGGGAACCGGTAACATTATTATCTGCGGACCACCCGGTTCCGGAAAATCCACTTTAGGGCTGCAAATGGCGGTGGCATGCGCTATACACAGCGACTTAAGTTATTGCGCATATTAGAAAATTGTGATAATCTCAATGCATGAAAAAACTAAAAATTGCCGAGGCAGAG
>JAFGKK010000096.1 GCA_016928575.1 Anaerolineales bacterium | reverse complement strand
TTTCGTTGGTTTCGTCACCCGAAAGAATACACCAGACCTACCATTTTTGTATCTGAGTGTTTTTACAGAAAGAAGGTTACACTAACCGCCTTTGGGTGTTAAGATATTATTCTTCTACAAGAGTAAGGGATCGATCGATGAGCGAACTATATGAGAAGATCTACGCCGTCGTCCGCAGGATCCCGAGCGGCAAGGTGGCCACCTACGGGCAGGTCGCGCGCCTGGCCGGGATGGGCTCCCACGCGCGCCTGGTGGGTTACGCCCTGCACGCGTTGACGCCAGAAAAGAAGGTACCCTGGCACCGGGTGGTCGGCGCGAGCGGGAAGATCAGCCTGGGCGGGGAAGGATCCTCCGTCCAACGGCAGCTCCTGGAATCCGAAGGCGTGGACTTCGACGAAAAGGGGAAAATCCGGATGGCCGAGTTCGGCTGGTCGAGGCAAGGTTGAGCGGACGCCGGAGAAAAATATTCTCCGTTCTTACCACTCCGGTCATTTGTTGCGGCGGATCGGAGCCCAGACGCTGATCAACCGCACCGGCAATTCCGCCTCGATCTTCCCGGCGAAGGACAGCGCGGGGGTTTTTTCGGCGTAGCGCAGCGAACGCCAGCCGCGGATCGCGTTCGGCACGGTATCGTCCGGCGTTTCCGGGCCGTACATCCGCTCGCCAGCCCGGTACAAATCCCAAACCGCGGGCCGATTCGACCAAATCCTCAGCGAGATTCCCCCGGCGGGCGTGTTGAGGGCGATGCCTCCGCCGGAGCCGTCTTTCCATCCTGTCACCTTCTCGGAAAGCGCGCTCACCAGCGCAGGATCCTTCTCCGGCGCATTCCATTCCCACGGATAATCCGGGATCAGCCAATGCAGCCGGACCGAATGCGCTCCCTGCCCGAGCAGATCGTCGGTGACGATCCAAATATCTTCGTCGAGATACTCCACCAAACGCCGGTGGATTACCCCCCGGCGCCGGTATCCGTCGTGCGAACCGCACCAAACGCCCTCGCGGGTCATCCCCACCACCGCGTCGGCCAGGCTGGTCCACAGAAACCGCCCGGACCGGCGCATCTGGTCCTGCCCGTCGACCGTGGCCGTGTTGTGGACCCCGGCGTGGGAGAGGGAATTCCGCCACGGGGATTCGCCGCTGTACAGGTAGGTGCCGGCGTCGGCGGCGACGTTCTCCCCCCGCCACCACAGATCGAGATGCAGTTGGTCGGCGTGCGCCGGCCGGCTGCGAAACCGCACGCAACGGATCACCGCCTGCGATTCGACTCCCTCCAGCACGTAAAACCCCGCGCAGGGTGCGAAGAACGGCTTGGGTTCGAATTCGACGTCCCGCGGGCGTCTGCGCTTCGTCCCGCCGATCGAATCCGGTCCGAGTAACCAAAGCGCATCCTCGTCCCAGGGACCGTCGCGGAAGACCTTCTTGCGGTCCCTCCAGAGGGAAAGGGCCTGCAGGAGCGGCCGGTAGTCCTCGTACTCGCAGGTGTTGAGCGGGAGGAACAGCGCGCCGTCGTTGTGCCCGAAGTTCGGCGCCCGTCCGGTTTTGCGATGGGTCAACGTCCGCAGCAGGTCGAAAGAGCGCCGGACGCCCCGCCGCAGGAGCTCCGGGATCGGCCGGTCGTTCAACTCCCCCAGGCGCAGAACCCACAAGCCCAGCTGGACGGCGAACCGGTGATAATTGTGGGAATGCTGGATGTATCCGCCGTCGGGGAAAAACTGGCCGGCGGCTTCACCGATCAGCCGCAAGCCCAGATCCCGCCGCCGCGATGCGCCGGGCAGCGCGGGGAACATCAAACCGATGGTGAACAGCCCGGCCGCCTCGCAAAGCAGATGGTTGTTGTTCTGCGCCCGGGCATAGGCCGGCGTGGCTTCAATCCGCGCCGCATGCGCTTCGAGCGCGGCCATCATCATCTTCACCCGCTCCGGCGTGGTGGCCGGCGAGTCGGCGAACGCGTGCAGGGCGAATGTCCACGCCATCGCCCGCAGCGCCGCCTCCTGACCGGAGATCCATTGCGGCCCCGCGTTGGGAGGATTCGCCCCCACCCAGGATTCCACCAGACGCCAGAAGGTCTCCGGAGCCTGCTCCTCCCCGGTCAGGGCATAGCACCGCGCCAGCCGGAATGCGAAGGAAAACCGGGAAAGCTCCCACAATCCCTTGATGTCGCCGGCCGCTTCCTCGCGCACCTCCGTCCAATGGCATTCGGCGGATGCGGGCCTGCCGGTGAGGGGATTGCGGTTCCACTCCGGCGGAAAACCGCAGGCGTGCCGGCGGTCCTCCCACAGCCGGAAGGATCCTTTACGGATGTGCGCCAGCTCCTCCGCCAACGCGCCCGCGGAATCCGGGGAGATGCGGCGAAGGTACTCGCCGATCCCGTCCAAACCGCGGAAGAAGAACGGTGGACCGTTCTCCGGGGACCAATCCGCGGCCGCTTCGGACAGCCGATCGATCAGATCCTGCCACCCGACGAGCGGCGTCCGCTTTCGGGCAATTCCGGATGCCAGTTCAGCTCGGTACACCGCATACCAAAACGCGGAGCGGATCCCAATGATGCCCAGAACCTCGAAAGGGTTCATCGCCTCCTCGACCGTGCTCAGCCGGTCCGGCGCCGGACCGGATAACGAACAACCGCGCGGCTCGGCCGCGCGGCTTCCGCGAACGCCTGCCTTCTTCCGCGTCGGTGCGCCGCGCCATCGCCCCTCCCGTCAGACGGTCAAAACCGGCCGACGGCTAGAGGGCCTCGAAGCGGCCCTGAACGGTCTGCGCCAGTCGGACCGCTTCGTCGATTCCGATATCGTCTTCCCCGACGTAGGTGATCTGGACGATGGCTTCTTCGTACCTCCAGACGATCCCATAAGCGTACAGGCCGGACATTTCCATCTCCACGGCCGTGCTCGCATCCCCGATCCGCGGGATTTCCACCTCATCGCCCTCGGAATAATTCTCGGCGTAGTATTCGAAGACCGGCGCCGCCGATGCTGGATCCGCGTAGACGAGGATCACATTCATGTAAATCGATTCGGTGCCGGACAGAAAAAGTACGGCGTATCCGGTTTCCAGGTTTTCGAGGATCAGACCGGTGTCTTCCTCGCCGGATTCCAAAAGAATTTCGTGGAAGTCCGGAAGCACCGTCTCCACATACCGTCCGTCCGGGAGGTCCGACCGCCTCAGCGCCAAATCGCCCAAATCCTGCTCCGCCAGGGGCACACGGGTCGGAGTTGGGGTGCTGGTCGGCGTCGGGGTCGGCGTTACCGTGGGCGTGGGCGTCAGCGTCGGCGGAAAGATCGCCTCTCGGATCGTGACGCATCCGAACAGGGGGATCATCAGCCCCAACAGAATCCACAGCCGACGGCCTTGATGGATATGCGATGACGTGTTCATACGCCTTCCTTCAACCATGTGGGCAACATCGTCGCGCGAACCACGGGCAGTTCGAACGAAGGATCCGCCGGACGGCAAATTAAAACCGGATCGGACGCCGTTGTGGGAAAGAACTCCGCCCTGCTCTCGCACACACCCGCCCTGCCTCCGGATCCAGCAAAGGGCGGAACGCTTGCGGCGGGCGGGAATCCCCCCTCCCGATCAGACTGCCTCAACCCGGCCTTGGATGATCTGCGCCAAATGAACCAATCCATCGATGGAGACATCCGCCACCCCGACATAATCCAACTCGAAGACGGCCTCACGATAAAGCCAAAAGACCGAATAGGAGTAAACGCCGGAATCATAGTATTTCCCGGCGATGCTGAGTTCCCCAATGGCGGGGATATCCACCGCGCTCCCCGTCAGCACTCGAGCCGCAAAAAAACTGTAAACTGTGGAGGCTTGGGCACTGTCCGAGTACACCAGGATGGCGTTTAAGAAAAATTGATCCTGTCCGTGCATGTAGAGGACGGCGTAGTCTTTAACCAAGTCCTCCGTGATGACGTCTCCGGCGCCTCCGATCGACTCCGCCAGGGCTTCGCCGATGTCCGGGATTACGTTTTTCTCGAAGCCGGAAGGCAGATCCGATTCTTGCAAGGCGATCTCCGCCAAATTTAAATCCGCCAAGGATTGGGGAGTAGGGCTCGGCGTGTTGGTCGGAGTTGGCGTCGGCGTGGCGGTCGGCGTCGGCGTCGGTGTCGGCGGAAAGAGCATCTGGTTGATCGTCGTGCAGCTTAATAAGGGAAGCAGCAGCGCCGGCAGAATCCACCACCGTTTCGAGCAGTTCCGAGCGGATGATTTTTCCATGTATCCTCCTTTGAAATCCTCATCCAAATGACGGAAAACCTCGACCCGGAACGCGTCGCGCGAAGCGCTATCCCGCCTCTAGGCGGGTCTGGACCGACTGGGCGAGGCGGAGGAAGTCTTCCGGCTCGATCCCGTCTTCCCCGGCATATTGCAGATTCAGAATCGCCTCCTGGTATCTCCAGAGAATGAAATAGTAGACTACCCCGCGCGAGGATTGATCGAACATCGCGCTCTCCTCTCCGACTTGCTCGGCGTCGATCTCCTCCTCCTGTCCGGCGATCAGATCCCGGTATTCCACAAAGGCGGTCTGCGCGAAGCCCGGGTCGGGGTAGACCAGGATCATATTCGTGTAAATTTCCTCCTCGGAGGAAAATAACCGGGCGTATCCGGTCACAATTTCCTCGAGCACCGACTCCAACTCCGAGGTTGCCGCGCCGCCCAGCATCTCCGAGAACGTGTCTTCCAAATGCGGAAGGTCGATCTGCATGAAACCATCCGGCAGCTCCTCTTTTTGCAGAAGGATATCCGCAAAATCCCGCTGAGCGATCGGAACGCGGGTGGCGGTAGGCGTCGGCGTGGGGGTCGGCGTGGGGGTCGCCGTCGCGGTCGGCGTGGGGGTCGGCGGCCAGATCGCCTCTTTAACCGTCGAACAACTGAGCACGGGTGAAAGGAAAAACAGTAAAACCAATAACCTTCGGCAGGCACCCCTATCCAAGGACATGTTTCCTCCCCTTCGCGTATGGAATACCGGCAATCCGGCGGTTAATAGTGATGGGTCATTATCCTCCAGAACCGCCTTTTCCGCAAAACGAAAGCCCTCGGCGGGCCTTGGCGTGCGTGCTTCGACGGCCGGGAAAAACCGGGGATCACCCTCCGCTGACCTCGACGACGGTTTTTTGCCGGACGGCCTGGAGCAGGGCGAAGGTGGCGCGCGTGACTGCGAAAATCTCCGGCGCCGGTATGGGCGCCGGCCCGCCGTCATGAAGGCATCGGATAAAGGCCTCCCACACAGCGCGGTGGCCTTTGTCCTGAGCCATGGGGGAACGCCACCGGTGGCGGCTCCCGCCCCGCCAAATTTCGGCCGTCCGGAAATCGTCGATCACCGCCGCCCGCCCGCCGCAGAAAACTTCGATCCGCTCCTTGGGGAAGGCCCGATCTCCGGCGGAGGAATACACCAGCGTGCCGACGGCGCCGCCGGCGAATTCCAGCGTGGCGGCGAAATTGTCCTCCGTATCCACGCCGAAGGAGGACGCCCCGCCGGCGAACACGCGCACCGGCGCCGATCCGGCCAGGAAAGTCATGAGGTCCACGAAATGGCAGGCTTCGCCGAGGATCCGTCCGCCGCCCTGCACCGGATCCTGAGTCCAATGCCCGCGCGGCAAGGCGCCGGCATTCACCCGGACCGCGAGCACCGGAGGTTCACCGGCCTCGGCGATCATCCGCCGGACCGGTTCAACCAGCGGTGCAAAGCGCCGGTTGAATCCCACCATCAGCGTGAGCGGGGCGCGCTCGGCGGCGTCCTTCCACGCCCGTTCGACTTCCAGCAGTTCCTCCTCCCGCAAAGCCAGGGGCTTCTCGCAGAAGACGTGCTTGCCGGAGCCCAGCGCCCTGGACGCCAAGGCGGCGTGCAGGTGATGGCGGGTGAAAATGGCCACGGCGTTGATCGCCGGATCGTTCAGCACGTCGGCCGGATCGGCCGCGGCGCGGAGGAAGCCGAATTCCTTGGCGGCGAGCGCGGCCGTGAGTCCGCCGCCGGATACGATCGACACCTTTTCCACCCGCCGAATCCGCGCGACGGCCGGAAGCGCGACCTGCGTGGCAAAAAGCCCCGCGCCCAATACGCCCAGCCGCACCTGTTCCGCCGCGTCCGCCTGCGGCGCGGGGCTGGGCCGGACGGCGATGGATTTGGCCGGTGCGGCGTCCGGCGGATAGGTTAGCAGGACGCCGAGGAAGGATTCTTTTTTCTTGGTCTTTCCCGAGATCAAAGCGTACGCGCCGGCCGCGTCCTTCAGGGCGAACCGCCGGCCGGCCAGGGGTCCGATCCGGACCTTTCCCGCGGCCACGAGGTCCAAGAAAGCGGCCAGGTTGCGCTGTTCGGTCCAGCGGACGTAGCCGTAAGGGTAGTCCACCCCGGCTTCTTCATAGAGCAGGTCGTAGCGTCCCGGTCCGTAGGAACGCGAGACGCGGAAATCGAGTTCCTTTTCGTAATAAGGTTTTCGCGGGAGGGTCATTCCCGTCGCGCCGACGGCGATCACCCGCCCTCGGTCGCGGGCGATGGCTCCGGCCAAGGCCAGAGGATCGGACGAGGAAGCGTCCGCGCAGACGATCACCGCATCGAATCCCCGGCTGGCGGTGAAAGTCCGCGCGGCGTCCTCGGCGCCTTCGCGGACGGCCGCCCCGGCGCCCAGACGCCTCGCCAGCTTCACCCTGGCCGGATCCAAATCCACCCCCCACACCCGGCATCCGGCCGCGGCGGCGATCTGCGCAACGAGCAATCCCAGCACGCCCAATCCGACGACGGCGACGGATTCGCCGAGTGCGGCTTCGCTCAGCCGGAATCCGTGCAGGGCGATCGCGCCGAGCGTGGCGAACGCGGCTTCCTCCAAGTCCACGCCTGCGGGAACCGGCGCCATCAGGTTGACCGGAACCGAGGCAAACTCGGCATGCACCGCATGCCCTCCGCCCGCGCAGGCTACGCGGTCGCCGGGATGGAATTCCCCGACCCCTTCCCCCACCTCCACCACCGTGCCGGCCGATGAATATCCGAGCGGCATCGGCTGGGAGAGGCGCCGGAAGGCCGCCCGCATCGCGGTCAGGAATCCTTCGCGTCGCGCCTTTTGAAGCACTTGGCGGACCAGATCCGGCCGCGAGCGGGCTTTTCCGATCAGGGAGCGCGAGGCGAATTCGACGACCATCCGCTCCGTGCCGACCGACACCACGCTGGCCGCAGTCCGCACCAGCGCCCCGCCGGGCGACGGTTTCGGACAAGGGACCTCGACGATCTCCGTCCGCCCCGTGCGTATGTTTTGGACAACCTGTTTCATGGACACCTCTCCCGCGGATCGGACGAAGCGTCAGGTGACCATCGCCCTGTAAAACTCCTCCACCCGGCCCATCACCCCGTGCCACTCCGCCCGCTTGGCGATAATTTCCCGATTGCGCTCCGCCGCCCGCATTCGAAGCGCAGCATCCTTTGCCACGCGGACAAGCGCCCCGGCCACCGTCTGCGGATCCCCCGGCGGAACCAGCGATCCGTTGCGCCCGTCGTCGATCCACTCGCGCAGGGATTCTACATCGCCGCAGACCGGATAACATCCGCAAGCCATCGCCTCCAGCAGGACGTTGGGAAGCCCATCGTGCGTCGTCAGGGAAAGCATGACCGGCGCGAGTCGGTAGAGCGGCGGCATTTCCTCCATCGAAAGCGGCGGCAGCAAAGTGATGTATTCCCTGATCCCCAGCCTGCGCACCCAATCCGCCGCTTCGTTTTTTTCGGCCATCTTCAAAGCCAGAAAATGGACGTTAGGGAGTTTTTCCTTAACCAGGGGTATTGCCCTGAAGAATGTATCGGTTCTCGCGACACCCCGAATTCCTCGGGGATTTAGGATAAAAAAAGCGGTTTTCGGAAGCGACCATTTCTTGATAAGCTCGTTTTCAGCATCTCCAGAACAAAATTCATCGATCCGAATTCCACCGTTTCCCGGCTCTACCATTGTCATGGTGTCTATGCGCAATCCCCAGGAAAACGCGAGCCGAATGTCCCGCCGGCAATCCGCGTGCAAGGCGTCGGCCTTGCGCATCGCGGCTTTCGTCAACTCCGCCATCATCGGCGAGGATTTTGCGTGGTAGGTGAAATCGTCGCCCCATACCGAGATCAACAGCGGCAGAGACCTGCAAAATCCATGGTAGAGTTTCGCCTGCGCGGCGACCATTCCTTCCTGGGGAATGCGCATTGCATGGAGCAGGTCCGGACGGATCTCCGCCATCCACCGATTTAATTGGCTCGCCCTGGCTCCCAGCCGGAACGGCATCCACCAGTGGCGGACGAGCGTCGCCGCCGGATGCAGGAACCGCCGGCCGCGCGAAACCTTAACGCCGGACGGCAGTTCCGGAAAGACCGGCAGAACCCGGAAGGAGGCCAATCCCGCCAGCGGCGGCGCCGCCGGCCGCGAGGAAATCCAATGGACCTCGTGGCCCTGCTCCACCAGCCAGCGGATCCAATTGATCGCGATCGGACTCCGTCCGTCCGCTAAAAACGCCAGTTTCATATCCGCCGCTCCTTTGGCCGGCATGCGAACCGCAGCGCTTCGAGGAAGCCTTCCACCATTTTCTCCATCGTCGCCGCCCCGCGGATCCGCCGCCGGGAGGCCTCCCCCATTTCCGCCAGCCGGACGGGATCGCGGAGGGCCTCGTGAATCATCCTCCACAGCGCGTCTTCATCGCCCGGCGGGAGCAGCCATCCATTCCCGCCTTCGCGGATCAAATCCTTTTGGCTCCCGTCGGCCTCGGCCGCTGCGACGGCCTTTCCGTAGAGCATGGCCTCCTGCAAGGCCAGGCCGCCCGTCCCCGGAAGGACGAATAAATCCGCCGCAAGGAAACATTTGCCGAGCGCTTCCCCGCGCAAGTCGCCGGTGAACCGCGCGGCGGGAAAGGTCCGCGCCGCAGTCCGCTCCAAACGCGCCCGGTCCTCTCCGTCGCCCACGATCAACAATTGGCAGCCGCCGCCTTCGCGGGCGCAGGCCCGCAGAAGCGAATCCACCCGCTTCCTCGGCTGCAGCCTGCCGACGAACAGAATCACCGGCCGATCGTCCAATTGCAGTTCGGACCTGGCCGCCGCGCGGGAATCGGACCGCCCCAACAGCTCCTCCGCGGTTTTGGATTCGACCGCGTTGGGCGC
Source organism: Anaerolineales bacterium (assembly GCA_016928575.1). Classification (NCBI taxonomy): domain Bacteria; kingdom Bacillati; phylum Chloroflexota; class Anaerolineae; order Anaerolineales; species Anaerolineales bacterium. The sequence goes on along the minus strand of JAFGKK010000096.1, from coordinate 5,896 downwards.
GGTGAAAATTTTTCCGCCGTCGATTCCCAAATCCCGGAAAGCCTGCGCCCCGCCGCCGCTGTAGACGACGATCGCGGAAAACCCTCCGTAAAAGGCGCGCATCCAGGCCGGAGGGATTCCCGCCGCCCGCGCCGGGCCGAGACTCCAGCCGATCACCGGCCGCTTCCGCGTGCGCATCCGGCGCAGGATGCAATAATTTGAAAGATAGCGCGGGTTGGCCTCGAGCACGACGGCCTGCGGATCCTCCGCGGCGAGCCAATCCCGCCAGCCGGACTGCCAGAGCATGGAAAACCTGCCCGCCCCGAGCGGACGGTTCCCGGCCCGGACCCAAACCGCCGACCTCAGCTCCTGCGCCTGCGGAATTCCCTCGCGCGGCCCGGGGAATCCGGCGAAGACGGACAGCCTTCCCGGCAGAGCCCGCGCCAGCGAATCGAAAAACGCGGCCCGGTAGACGGGCAGCACGCGCTGTTGGATTCCCACCCTCTCCGGCAGTCGGACCGTCATCGGTTATCCGGCCAGCGCCTCCAAATACGCCAGGGCGATCCGGCGGATGTCGAATTTCCGCTCGGCCTGTGAGCGCGCCCGGCGCGAGTATTCGCCCCACGCCTCCAGCACGCGCCGCCCGGCGGCGGCCAGCGCCTCCAAATTGCGCGGGACCTCCAGTTTCCACGGGTCTCCTTCGTAGACGGCCGTTTCGCCCCCCGTCCCCACCAGCTCGCCCACGCTGCCGGTCTCGAAGCCGATCACCGGCAGGCCGGCCGCGAGGGCTTCGATGACGGCGTTCGGACAGGAGGGATTGAGATCCATCGTGAGGAACAAGGCCGCCCGCTTCTGCCGCACCATCACCTCCGCCCGCGGCCGCATTCCGGGAGTTTCGGGCCGCGGATCGAAGACGGCCCATTCGCGCCTCCAGGCCGGTGCGATGCGCGTGAAGATGCTCAGCCGGCTGAGCATCCCGCTGTGGATCATCGACCGCTGGACCTCGCGCAGTATTTCCCGCGCCGGTTTGTGGAAATCCAGGTTGGCTTCCGCCACCAGCAGGGTCCCGTCGTGGCTTTCCCGCCGCGGGGGATACTCCTCCAGCGGAATTCCATTGTGGATCACGCGCGCCGGCGCCAGCGCCGGACCGAAGCGTCCTTCCCACAGGCAACGCGCGAACTCGCTTTGGTAGACGATCCGCCCGGCGTAGCGCGACCGGATCAGGCGCAATTGGAGGTTGAGCAGTTCGGCGCGCAGGCGGTGCAGCGGCGGGCGCGGAAGAATTCGATGCAGCCAATTGATTCCGTTCAACCGCTGGACGATCGGGATTCCGTCGCGGGCGCACCGCGCCAAAGCCAGCAGGTCCTTCGTCCCGGCGAACACCAGCACCGCATCCAGGGGGCGCTCGCGCGGGTCGAACGTCGTTTCCACCCCCCGGCGCCGGAACTCCTCCCGCAGGCGGCCTTGAAACGACGCCGGCCCGCCTCCCCCGACCCGCGGGGTCAGGCAGACGCGCATCGGGCTAACCGGACGGACCGGTCTTCTTCGGCCGGACCACAAACAGCGAAACCACGAAGGCGGCCGCGGTGATCGCGCCGATCACGAGGATCGACGGCACCGCCGGGAAATCCAGATTGGCGTAATCCCGGAGGATGTACCAAACCGTCAGAGCGGCCGTCGCGGTGGCGAAGGGGATCACGATTCTCAGAAACCAAGGATCGCGCGATTCGCGCTGGGCCGTCCAAGCCCAGGCGGAAAGCAGGGCCATCGGCGCGAGGGCAAACAAACGGTAGCGCGGATTGTCCCATTCGTCGCCGAACGCCCGGTAGGACCCGACCAGCGCGACGAACCAAAACAGCGCCGCCAGGATGAATTCCGGATTCCGCTTCAGGATCCCGCGGACGGCTTTCAGTGTTCCGTAGAGCAGGACCGGCAGGATCAGGTACCAGCCCAAGCTGCGGTAGAGGTTCAGCAACTGCCAGAAAAAACCGCCCTGCGCCGCCGGATTGCGGTAGCCGATCGCGGCCGGAAGGGCCGGCCGGACCAATCCGTAAATCCCCGCCAGAGCGAACGCCGGCCCCTTCTCCATTCCGGCGAGGACGGTCTGGAAGAAATCGCCGCCGCCGGCGTCGACCATCTTCTCGAATTCACTCCAAGCCATTCCGTACAGGTATCGATATTGTCCAAAGAGATAATCCCAATCGCTCGAAATGATGTCCGCTGCGGCCAGCACACGGAGCACGATCAAAACCGCGATCACCACTCCGGCGCCGATCCAGAGGATCCGCCCGATCCGCCTGCGCGGATCCGAAAGCCATATGGCAAACACCGCCCCGCATATGACTCCAAGGACGGCGAACTGCTGGGAGACGACGAAGCCCAGCACCGCCGAAAGGACCAGGAGCACGGCCGCGGCTTTCCGCTCCGGCAGGCCCCCTGCCTCCGAAACCGGCCCCCGGCTCCGGATCAGCCCGGCGATCGCCAACAGCGCCGTGCTGAAAATCAGGGTGATGTATCCCATCTGCTGATGCGATGCGCCGATCATCACGGCTTCGGGGAAAACCGCCGCCGCCAGTGCGGCGGCCCCTGCCACCCGGGGCGAGAACAAACCCGAAGCCAGCCGGTACACGGCGATTACGGTCAGCGAAGTGACGGCGCAGGCGACCAATCCGAGCAGAAGAGTCCGCTCCAGATCGGGGCTCAGCATGCGGAACAGCGCAACGCCGAGGACGGTGATGCCCCCGGTATTGTCTCCCGGACCGCGCCCCCAGGCTTCCAAGACGGACCCGCCGGAAGCGGCCGCATGCCAGGCGGTATCGGTGGCGTTGATGGCGTCCAATTGGACCAACCCTTTGAGGTTCCGGTTGGATTCATAACCCCACATCAGCATCAAAATCGGCGCGACGATAAGGAACGCCAGCCGAGCGGCGAACGCGCCCCAGGTGCACCGGCGGGCGAACTCCCCCCCGCCGCCGGGGAGCCAATAGCGGGTGGCGACCTCGATCAATCCGAAGGCCAGCAGCATGGGGATGAGAAACACCAGGAAGTTCGGCCAGAAAACCTCCGCGTACCACCATGGATCGCCCCCCGAGGCCGCCCCCTGCGAAGCGGCCAACGCCAACGTACAGGCCAGCGCGGCGCCGGCGAGTATCAGGATCTTCGGATTGAGCTTCATGCGGTTTCCTCCAAGATGTCGGCGATCCGCCGGGCAGCGCGGCCGTCGCCGTACGGTTGAACGGCTTTCGCCATGCGGTCATACTCCGTTCGGTCGTCGAGCAGTCTCGACGTCTCCTCTACGATCCGCGCGGTGTCCGATCCCACCAGGCGGACCGTTCCGGCGCGGATTCCCTCCGGCCGCTCGGTGACTTCGCGGAACACCAGGACCGGTTTCCCCAATCCCGGCGCCTCCTCCTGCAATCCGCCGGAATCGGTCAACACCAGTTCGCAGCGCTTGAGCAGGTGGATCAGCGGCAGGTAGTCCAGCGGAGGCAGCAGGGATACGTCCTCGTTCCGGCCGAGCATCCTCCGGACGGGACCGGCGACGTTCGGATTCATATGCACCGGATAAATCCAATGCACCGCCCCGGCGTACCGCTGGGACAGTTCCCGCAGCGCTTCGCAAATCCGCTCCAGCGCCGCGCCGAAATTTTCCCGGCGGTGGGCGGTGACCAAGACCCAGCGCTTTTGCGCCGGAAGGCCGGCCAGCTGACTCCGGGCGATATCGAAAGGCTTGTCGGCGACGAAATGCAGGGCGTCGATGACGGGATTTCCGGTGACATAGATCGACTCCTCCGGCACTCCCTCCCGCAGAAGGTTCTGTTTGGCTTGTTCGGTCGGGGCGAAGTGCGCGTCCGCCACAACCCCCACCACCCGCCGGTTGATTTCCTCGGGGAACGGCTGGTATTTCCGGCCGCTGCGCAAACCCGCTTCCACGTGCCCCAGGCGGATGTGGTGGTAGAAGGCGATCAAGCCCGCCGCGAGCACGGTTGTGGTGTCGCCCTGGACGAGGATCCATTCCGGCGATTCCTGGCGGACAACCGGATCCAGGCCGGCGAACACCGCGGCGGTGATTTGCGCCAGGGTTTGGTTTTCCCGCATCAGGTTGAGGTCGTGGTCGGGGCGGATGTCGAACAGGCGCAGGACTTGGTCCAGCATCTCGCGGTGCTGGGCGGTGGCGCAGACCCGCGGCTGGAATTCTTCCCCGCGCCGGGCCAGCTCGCGGATGACCGGCGCCATCTTAATCGCCTCCGGCCGCGTGCCGACGATGCACAAGACCTTGCGGCGGGTCATGGAACCTTGGGCTGGCGGTGTCCGTCGCCGAGGGCGCGGAAATCGAAGCCGGCCGTTTCCCACCGCGTCCGGTCCCAGGCGTGCTGGCAGTCGACCGCCAGCCGCCGCTTAATCCGTCCCCGCAGTTCTTCCGGCGCGAGGTGCCGCAGCTCCCGGTGGGCCACCAGCAGGAGCAGGGCGTCCGCCTGGTCCGCGGCCTCCGCAGCGCTGCGCGCACGTTCGCCGGATAGCGGGACGGAAGGCGCCAGAGGATCGTAAACCGAAACCCGCCCTCCGCGGCGGTCGAGCAGGCGGACAACCTCAAGCGACGGGCTTTCCCGGACGTCGTCAACGTCCGGTTTGTAGGTCAAGCCCAATACGGCGACCTTGCATCCGGAGAGTCCTCCGACGGCCTGCTCAAGGTAGTCGACGACGAAGGCCGGCTGAGAATCGTTCACTTCGCGCGCCGTTCGGATGAGCGGGGTTTGTTCCGGCGCCGCTTCGACCAAAAACCACGGATCGACGCTGATGCAATGGCCGCCCACGCCGGGACCGGGCTGGAGGATATTCACCCGCGGGTGGCGGTTGGCCGCGGCGATGGCTTCCCACACGTCCACGCCGGAACGCTCGGCCAACCGCAGAAACTCGTTGGCCAGCGCGATGTTCACGTCGCGGAAGGTGTTTTCCATGAGCTTGACGGTTTCGGCGGTGGCCGCGTCGGTCAGGATGATTTCGCCGCGGACGAACAGCGCATAGAGATCGCGCCCCGCCTCGGCCGAACCCCGGTCGATCCCGCCGATCACGCGCGCGTTTTCGATCAGTTCGCGCAGGATCTGCCCCGGCAGAACCCGCTCCGGCGAATAAGCCAACAGAAAATCCCGCCCGGCGGCCAAGCCGGTCTTTTCGAGAATCGGCCGGACGACGTCCTGGGTGGTGCGCGGCGGCGAAGTGGATTCGAGGACTACCAAATTCCCCCTGCGCAGATGCGGCCGGATCGATTCGGCGGCGGAGGCGACGCAGGAGAGATCGGCCGTTTTGTCCTCATGGATCGGCGTCGGCACGGCGATGATGAAGGCGTCGGCCTCGGAGGGTTGCGGTTGGATGACAAGGTTGCCGGATTGGAAAGCCGCCTGGACGATGGTCCGCAGACCCGGCTCCTGAATGTGCAAACCGCCGTTTTGCAGGGTTTCGACGACCGCCGGATTGACGTCCACTCCGACGACTTTTACGCCGCAGGTGGCGAAGGTTCCGGCGGTGGGCAACCCGATATATCCCAATCCCAAAACGCAGATCTTCGAGAACTTCACATACACTCCGGTTGACGCGGATATTCCAGCCTGGCAGGGCCGCAAAGGATTCTAGCACACGACCAATCCCGGAAGAAATGCCCCTCGCCTCGTCCCTCGGCCTTGGCCGCTTCCCGCGCCTCGCTTCTGCCGCCTGCGATTCCGCCAGAAAAAGCCGCTTGGACAGGACCTGACCGGCGTTGGCGAGCCGGAGGAAAAGAAAAATGCCGCCCGGCCGCGGCATTTCCCTTTAAAAACATGCGCTTGAAAAAACAGGCGCGCCCGGCGTGACTCGAACACGCGACCCCTTGCTCCGCAAGCAAGTGCTCTATCCAAACTGAGCTACGAGCGCATCGTTGTCG
>JAFGKK010000095.1 GCA_016928575.1 Anaerolineales bacterium | reverse complement strand
TTTCGTTGGTTTCGTCACCCGAAAGAATACACCAGACCTACCATTTTTGTATCTGAGTGTTTTTACAGAAAGAAGGTTACACTAACGCTGGTCGAGGCGTCGCCGCCCAGGTCGGCCGTGCGCACGCCTTCGTACACCGCCTCGAACACCGATTCGTAGATCGCGCGCGAAACGCGGTCCGCCTCCGGAAGATTGAAGTACGCGAGCAGGGCCGCGCCGGCCAGGATCATCGCCATCGGGTTGGCGATGTTCTTGCCCTGCAAGGTCGGGGCGGTACCGTGCGGCGCCTCCGCCAGCACCGCCGCCACCTCGGTCGCGCTCTTATCGAACCCGAGCACGAGCGATTCCGAACCGGCCAGGCTGCCGAACATCTGCAGTACCAAATCGGAAAGCAGGTCCCCATCGCGGTTAAGGGTGGGGATCACCATCCCCTCGCCGGCGGAGGTGAGCAGCAGGGCTAGCGTGGCGTCGATCAGGTGCGGTTCGTAGCGCACATCCGGATGGCGGGCGTGGGCGGCGTCCAGCTCCTCTTTGAACATCCCCTCATAGACCGGGGAGACGGTGTACTTGGGGCCGCCGAACACCTTGCTGCCGGTCCGCTCCGCGTATTGAAAGGAGAACTCGGCCACCGCGCGGCAGGTGGACCGGGAAAGCTTTTGCGTGCGGAAGGCGGTCTCCTCGAGGCCCGCGGATTCGCGCCACTCCTTTGCGCCGTAGGCGTCCTCCACCGCCATGCGCACTACCGCGATCGGCGCGTAGACGCCTGCCATCGGCCGCACGCCGGGAATCCGCCGCCCGGTCCGCAGGATGACCTTTCCGTCGATCGCTTCGCGCAAAATGGCGTTGGGCGATCCGACGTCGTCCTTGATTTCCGGCGTGACGGTGGCGGCTTTCAAGCCCAGCCCGGCCCGTCTGACCGCGGCGGCGGCTTCGAACACGACCGCGTTTTTCGTCCGCCGGCGGTTTTCCAGCGAGAGGTCGAAGCTTTCAAACCGCGTCTCCACTCCGGTTTCTTTGGGATCCAGCACGCGCAGGGCTTCCTCCAGCAATTCCTGCCCGGTCTGGTCTCCTTCCAAAACGACGACGGTCCTGGGCGTCATGACCAATCCTCCGAATTTCGGTCTTTTGGTGTTGAAAAGGCGAAACAATATCGTTGTGAGTGACCCCTCCGTTCCATTCAGGGAAGAGTCAGGGTATAAAGCAATCTCCATCACAGTACAAAGAAGGAGATGGCCCCGCCCTGACTCCGCCATGCGGAGCCAGGGCGTCGCTCCCCCGGCCTCGCCACGGCAATAGCCTGCCCTCGCGAAGCGGGAGCCCGGGCGGGGCTTGCAATGACACAACCGAAGTGCTTTTCAGCACTCTGCGTTAATGGGAGTCGCTCCCGTGCCAATTTTTATTGGTTCGGAAAGGGGGGGTGGGGACTGCGCAATTATAAACGATCCGAAGGATAAATGGGTGGAATAAATCCAAATTGAAGGCGAAGATTTCCTTGCGCCCCCGGGATCGGCCGTTTCCATTCCGCGCCGGGGCGACTCTTCGATCAGGCGTTCCGCTGCGGGAGTGCCTTTCCCCCCGCGCAGGGCAGCATTTCTTACTCGTACGTCACGCCTCCGGTGGACCGCAGATACAGCCATTCGTTGTACGGCAGGCTCAGGACCATCCTGTTCAACACCGCATCGAATTCCGAAAGGACCAAATCCCGGCAGGCCTGGGACGAGGTTCCCTGCAAGCTCACGCAGACGCTGTCCGGCGAGGCGATGAAACCCATGTCGTTCCCGCGCGAGTGATACACGATGACCACGCCGTCGCGGTACTCGGCGTTGGGCGGCATGACGAATATTCCAGGCCGGACGATGATCCACGCCATGATCAGGACCACGATTCCGAAAACAATCCCCGTCACGATGCGGATGTTGCGGTTGTTCGCCTTTAACGCTCTCGATTTCTTGCTCACAATTCCATCCTCCCGGCAGACGTTATTTCAACCCCTTCGATTTCCGATGAACGGTCGCCGTCCGCGCCCGCCACCCCACATTATAAGCATTTTTTCCGCCCAACCGCCTTGCCTTCGCAGACCGGGCCGGTTTTGCCGGATCCGCAACGGCGGAGGCCGTCCGCCCGCGGATTACACCTTCCCGATTTTTCCGTCCCGTGTTGTTTCCGCGTTCCTTATTCTACAAGCTGGATTTCTTCTTCGGAATCGGTATTTTTCGGCGGCGACGACAAGTAATGATAGATGACCATCGCGATAAAGACGCTGTAGGGCAGAACCAGCAACGAAACCGCATCGGAAAGCATGCGCCCGGCGCATTGCGCTGCGGCGTTGCTTTCATGGAACACTTCGAGATAACCGGCAAAAGCCATGACGGGAAATTCCACGAGGATAAGCACCAGGTTGGCGATGAACACGATCGAAAATACTTCCCAAACCTTTCCTCTTGTTTTCTTCCACGAATACCGGAGGGTATCCCAAGCGTTCCGATTGCGGTCCACCAACGCCGGAAAGACGATGAACAACTGCAGGCTCAGATACCAGAGCAAGAATACGAAGGCGACGACGGCGAGGCAAATAATTCCCCTCGCGGCGTTGCCCAGCAGCATGATAAAGACAAACGGAGTCGCCGGGATCAGGATAAAGACGGACATCGCAAAGGCGCGTAGAAAAAAGGGGTTGCTTTTGGCAAACAGGGCGGCGATGGAAATCCCGGAATCGCCCGCCAGCATATATTGGATGATCATCAATTCCACCGGCACTTCCAGGACGAACAACGAGATCGCCAATACCCTCCCGGCTTCGGGAACCCGGGGCACGGCCAATGCGGTGATGCCCGCGTGCAGCGCCATGGGGAGCAGAATTATGGAGATAATTTTTAAAAAATAATTTGTATCTCCTCAGCCCCCCGTCCCTGCCCTTTCCTCACCCCCAACCCCCACAACCCCTTTCCCCTCTCCTGATTTATGTCAGGAGAGGGGAAAGGGGCCAGGGGATAGGGGTGGGGATGGAAAAGAGCAGGATTTCATTTCAATATTACTGAGGCTTAGTAGATATATTATTTTTATAGAATTTAAGCGCATCCGCAATCAGCTTTCCCGCACCGACATAGGTGATTTCGGAAATCTTTTCCATGCCTCCCCTTTCGCCGGCGTCCCCAATTCGGTTTTTTCCTTCCGGCGGTCCGCCTTCACGGGACCCACATTATATATGCAACAATCGTTTTCCCCCCAAAGCCATTCTCGCCCTCCCGGCCTACTCCGGAAAAACCCACCGCCGCATCCGGGCGGCGCCACGCCCGGTATCTCCGGCGTCCGTTTCGCTTTCTGTCTCTTCCGGAACTCCTTGCCGCATCCGGCCCGCGCCGCCAGCCGCAATTGACGCGGCGTCGATTCCGGCTATAATTCCGTTAGCGTTAACGGTAACGCTAACGGAACAATCCCGCATGGCGCGCAAAGCCACCGCCGCCGACATCGCCCGCAAGGCGGGCGTCTCGATCATGACCGTCTCCCGGGTGGTCAACCACAAGGGCGACGTCAGCCCGGCCACGCGCCGGCGCGTCGAGCAGATCATCACCCGCCTGAACTACCGCCCGAGCGGGATCGCCCGCAGCCTGGTCACCCGCCAATCCGGAACCATCGGCCTGGTGATTCCCGACGTCTCCAACCCGTTTTTCGCCGACGTCGCCCTCGGCGCGGAGCACGTGGCCTGCGCCGAAGGCTACAACGTCTACCTGTGCCACACCGCGGAGGATCCCGAACGCGAGCTTTCGGTGATCGCCTCGCTTGAGGAAAAGCGGGTGGACGGTCTGGTGCTGTTCAGCCGCTTGGAACCCAAATCCTTGTCGGCCGCCGTGGACCACCAAACCGCGGTCGTGCTGATCAACCGCCTGGCGCCGCGCAACACGAAGAAAACCTCGGTCGGATCGGTCCGCCTCGACGACGTGCTGGGCGGCCGCCTGGTCACCCACCACCTGCTTGAAAGCGGTCGCCGGGCGATCGGATTTCTTTCCGGGCCCGCGGCTTCCCACAGCGCGCGCAACCGGGTTATCGGATACCGCGAGGCTTTGGCCTCCGCCGGAATGCCGCGGGATCCCGCCTGGGAGCATCCCTGCCCCCCGACGGTCGATGGCGGGCAGGCCGCCGCCCGCGCGCTGCTGCTCGCAAAGCCCGAATTGACCGCGCTGTTCTGCTTCAACGACCTGGTCGCGGTCGGCGCACTGCAAGCCTGCGCCGAGCTGGGGCGCAAGGTCCCCCGGGATTTGGCCGTCGCCGGGTACGACGACATCCCGCTGGCGGCGCTGGTCACCCCGCCGCTGACCACCTGCCGCACCCCCCGCTACGAGCTCGGGGCGGAAGCCGTGCGCCAACTGCTTGGAAGGATCCGCGGCGAAAAATCCGCCGCTCCGGAAACGATCCTTCAGCCGCAACTCGTCGTCCGCGCCAGCGCGCCCTGAAGGCCGCCGCGCGGCAGGAAAAATCCGCCGGAGGAAGCGCCGGCGGTGGAGAGGTGGAACCGATGAGCGCTCCGTGGGACCGGTTCAAAACCGCCGCCCGGCTGGAGACGCCGGATGCCGTTCCGGTCGCGCTGATCGTCGACAGCCCCTGGCTCCCGGGATACGCCGGGATCGACACCCGCGATTATTTCCTCTTTCCGGAGAAGTGGCTGGAGATCAATCTCGGACTGTTAAAACGGTTCTCCGACGTGGCCTGGATTCCCGGCTTTTGGGTGGAATACGGAATGGCCGCCGAACCCTCCGCCTTCGGCACGCGGCTGCACTTCTACGCGGACCGGCCGCCGGCGATCGAACCGCTGACCGACAATCTTGATTTCTGGTCGGAGCTGCGCCCGGCCGACCCGCAGGAAGACGGCCTGATGCCGCTTGTCCTGCGCCAATACCGGGCGATGGACGAACGCCTCGCCGCCGAGGGGCTGGGGATCCGGATGGTGGCGGCCCGCGGTCCGATGACGGTCGCCTCGTGGCTGGCGGGGATGGTGCCGCTCCTCACCGATGTCGCGCTCGCCCCCGAAAAAGTCTCGATCCTCCTCAAGACGGTGACCACCACCATCATCCGCTGGCTGCACGCCCAGTTGGATTCGATCCGGCAGCCGGAGGGGATCCTCCTGCTGGACGACGTGGTGGGGATGGTTTCGAAGGAGCACTATGAAGAGATCATCCATCCGCACCTGCGGCGGATCTTCGATGAATTCGACGGGCTGATCCGCATCTACCACAACGACACCTCTTGCCTGCACCTGGCGGAAAGCCTGGCCGAAGCCAATTTCGACGTGTTCAACTTCAGCCACGAGGTGGATGCGGCCGAGGTGAAAAAGAAAATGGGCCGCCGTGTGGCGCTGATGGGGAACGTTCCGCCGCTCGATTTGGGAGTCCGCGGCACGCCCGAGGAAACCGCCCGCGCGGCGCGCGATTGCATGGACCGGGCCGCTCCGGGCGGCGGATTCATCCTCTCCTTCGGCGGGGGTGTTTCGCCCCAGACCCGCCCGGAAAACATCGACGCGCTGGTCCTGGCCGCCAAGGCCTGGAAGGCGCCCTGAAGGAACGGCCATGACCGCCCCGCCGAAGGAATTCCAAAAAAAACATTTGCCTGAGGATCGCTATTTCGGGCCGGATCCGGCGCAGAAGGGAATCGCCCGGGAGCTGTACGTCCAGATCCGCGATCTCTCCCTGCTCTGCCCGCACGGACACGTGGACCCCCGCATGTTCGCCGATCCGGATTACAGCTTCGGCACGCCCGCCGACCTGCTGATCATTCCCGATCACTACGTATACCGCATGCTCTATTCGCAGGGCATCCCGCTCGAATCGCTCGGGGTCCCGCGCCTGGACGGCGGGCCGGTGGAGAAGGATCACCGCAAGATCTGGCAAACCTTCGCCGAGAATTTCCACCTGTTCCGCGGAACTCCGAGCGGGATGTGGTTGAAGCACGAACTGGCCGAAGTCTTCGGCGTGCCTGAGAAACTGAACGGCGGATCGGCCCAGGCCGTGTACGATCAGATCGCCGCCCGGCTGGCGACTCCCGAATTCCGCCCGCGGCGGATGTTCGAGCGCTTCCGGATCGAAGTGCTGGCGACCACCGACGGCGCCGCCGATCCGCTCGAGCACCACCGCGCACTGCGCGATTCGGGCTGGCCGGGGCGGGTCATCCCCACCTTCCGTCCGGACGATATCCTTCACATCGGATCGCCGGCCTGGAAGAAGAACGTCGAGGCGCTCGGCGCGCGTTGCGGTTTCGACATCGGCGGCTGCGCCGACCTGATCCGGGCGCTGGAAGACAGGCGCGCGTTTTTCAAATCGATGGGCGCCACCGCCACCGACCAGGCCGCGCAGACCGCCTACACCGAACGGCTGAGCGGCGCCGAGGCCGAGGCGGTCTTCCGGCGCGCCTGGAAGGGCGAGGCGACGGAAGCCGACGCGGTCCGCTTCGCGGGCCACCTGGCGCTGGAAAGCGCACGGATGAGCATCGAGGACGGGCTGGTGATGCAGTTCCACGTCGGCGCCTGCCGCAACCACAACCCGCTCGTCGCCGGACGCTTCGGCCGCGACAAGGGCGCCGACATCCCCGTCCGCAGCGAGTTCACCGAAGCGCTGAGGCCGCTGTTGGAACGCCACGGCAACGATCCGCGGCTGACGCTGATCCTGTTCACGCTCGACGAATCCGCCTACACCCGGGAGCTGGCGCCGATCGCCGGCCACTACCCGGCGGTCAAGCTCGGGCCGGCTTGGTGGTTCCACGACAGCCTGAACGGGATGACCCGCTACCGTGAATGGGTCACCGAGACCGCCGGGTTGTGGAACACCGCCGGGTTCAACGACGACACCCGCGCCTTCCCATCGATACCGGCGCGGCACGATCTTTCGCGGCGGGTGGACGCCAATTGGATCGCGGGTTTGGTGGTGCGCGGAATCGTGGACCGCGAAGACGCGCAGGAAATGATCCGGGATACCGCCTACCGGCTGGCCAAGAAGGCCTACCGGTTCTAATCCCTCATCCCTTCCTTTCCCGGAAGACCACCGGGACAGGCTTCCCAGTTAACGCTGGGAGAAGGTGGCGGTGCCTGTCCCGGAGCGCCGCGGCGGGAGGACGGCATTCTACAGGATGCCTTGCGGTCGATTGGTCGTCATTCCCACGCCGGCTCTCGGCGCGTTCTTCGCCGGGGGTGGGTTTAGCGGGAATCCGGGCTTCTGCGACCGGATGCCCGCTACGTACTTGCGGGCATGACGATCCATAGACAGCGGTTGCCTTTTTTTTTAGGTAAGCCCCAAGGATCCGGCGCTTCGCGCCTACCCCGGACCACCTTGGAAAAAAAACGAGGCGGATGCCATGACAGAAAATACGAATTCCCTCTTTGACGTTTCCGGCCGCACGGCGGTGGTCACCGGCGGCGCGGGCGTGTTGTGCGGGACGTTGTGCCACGCGCTTGCCCGCCGCGGCGCACAGGTCGCGGTGTTGGACCTGGCGAAGGATGCGGCCGAAAAAACGGCCGCGGACATCCGCGCCGCGGGCGGGCAGGCGCTGGCGCAGGCGGCCGACGTCCTGGATCCTGCTTCCCTCCGGCGAGGATGCGACTCCATCCTTTCGGATTTCGGACGGATCGACATCCTGATCAACGGGGCCGGCGGAAACCGCAAGCAGGCTTCGACCTCGGCCGAGCTTTCCTTTTTCGACATCCCGCCCGAAGCCGTGCGCGGCGTGACCGACCTGAACTTCCTCGGCGCGCTGCTGCCGAGCCAGGTGTTCGGCAAGGCGATGGCCGAGCGCGGGGAGGGATGCATCCTCAACATCTCCTCAATGAACGCCTTCCGGCCGCTGACCCGCATTCCGGCGTATTCGGCGGCCAAAGCGGCGGTGAGCAATTTCACGCAGTGGCTGGCGGTGCACCTGGCGCAGGAATATTCGCCGCGGATCCGGGTCAACGCAATCGCGCCCGGCTTCTTCCTGACCGAACAGAACCGCTTCCTGCTGACCGACGCCGCCAGCGGCGAGCTCACTCCGCGCGGGAAGACGATCCTGGCCCATACGCCGATGAGCCGATTCGGCGAACCGGAGGACCTGATTGGAGCCGTGCTTTTTCTGCTCTCCCCGGCCGCCGCCTTCGTCACCGGCGTTGTCCTCCCGATCGACGGCGGCTTTTCGGCCTTCAGCGGAGTGTAGGAAGCGGGAGTTGAAGCCATGGTTCACGGACAGGGTCATCCCGATCGGATTTTATCCGACGCCGAACTGCAAGCGATCGTCCGCGAAAGCCTGGGGGCGCTGAAGCTCGACGGCAAACGCGTGTTGGCGATCATCCCCGACGGAACCCGCTCGATGCCCATGCCGCAGATGTTCGATCTGCTGCGCGAGGAAGCGGGCCCGCGCGCCGCCGCGCTGGATTTCCTGGTCGCGCTCGGGACGCATCCGCCGATGAGCGACAAACAACTCGGCCGGCTGGTGGGAAAAGCGGTGGCAGACGGACGAGCCGGACCGACTCGGATTTTCAACCACGAATGGGGTGACAAAGCGGCCTTCGCGAAGGTGGGGACGATCCCCGCCGACGAGATCCGCCGCATCTCCGGCGGGCTCCTCGCTCAGGACGTCCCCGTCTCGCTGAACAAGCTGATCTTCGCCTACGACCACCTGCTCATCTGCGGCCCGGTGTTCCCGCACGAAGTGGTCGGCTTTTCCGGCGGCAACAAATATTTCTTCCCCGGGATCGCCGGTCCGGAGATCATCGATTTCACCCATTGGCTGGGGGCGCTGCTGACCAGCTATAAGATCATCGGCTCCGGTTACACGCCGGTGCGGGCGGTGATCGACCGCGCGGCGGAGATGATCGACCGGCCGAAGACCTGCCTGGCGCTGGTGGTGCGCGAGGAGGGCGTGGCCGGCCTGTTTGCCGGCGCGCCCGAAGAGGCCTGGCGCGCGGCGGCCGGTCTCTCGGCGCAGGTTCACATCCGCTTCCTCGCAAAGCCCCTGCGGCGCGCGCTTTCGATCATGCCCGAGATGTACGACGACCTGTGGACCGCGGCCAAGGGAATGTACAAGATGGAGCCGGCCATGGCCGACGGCGGCGAAGTGGTGATCTACGCGCCGCACGTCCGCGAGGTCAGCCACACCCACGGCCGCCTGATCGACGAGATCGGCTATCATTGCCGGGATTATTTCGTCAAACAATGGGAGAAGTTCAAGCGCTACCCGGGCGGCGTGTTGGCCCATTCGACCCACGTCAAGGGATTGGGGGAATACGATCCGGCGACGGGCGTGGAAACCCCGCGCATCCGGGTGACGCTCGCCACCGGGATCCCGGAGGAACGCTGCCGGCGGATCAACCTCGGGTATCTCGATCCGCGGGAGGTCGACCGGCGGGAGTGGGAAGGGCGCGAGGCGGAGGGAGTCCTCGCGGTCCCAAAGGCCGGGGAAATGCTGTACCGCATTAACACGTAGGGCTTGTTGAGGATTGAAGAAGAGGTGCTTCGAGAACCGTCCTCACACAATCCTCAACCCGCCCGACAAACGATGAAAGGACATCCATATGGGCGACGCAGACATCGGCTTGATCGGCCTGGCGGTGATGGGACAGAACCTGGTGTTGAACATGGACGACCACGGATTCACCGTGGCCGTCTACAACCGCACGCAGGCGACGGTCGACAAATTCCTCGCCGAAGGCGCCAAGGGCACGCGGGTGATCGGGACTCGCTCGATCGCCGAGCTGGCGGCGGCGCTCAAGCGCCCGCGGCGGGTGATGCTGATGATCAAGGCCGGTCCGCCGGTGGACGAGATGATCGAGCGGCTGCTGCCGCACCTCGAGCCGGGCGACGTCATCATCGACGGCGGCAACTCGAATTTCGCCGACAGCATCCGCCGCGCCGCCTACATCGAATCCAAGGGGCTGCTGTTCATCGGCACCGGCGTTTCGGGCGGCGAGGAAGGCGCCCGGCGCGGGCCGTCGATCATGCCCGGCGGATCGCCGGCCGCCTGGCCGCACGTCAAGCCGATCTTCCAGGCGATCGCCGCCAAGGTGAAGCGCCCGGACGGCGGCGAGGATCCGTGCTGCGATTGGGTCGGGGAGAACGGCGCCGGGCACTACGTCAAGATGGTCCACAACGGAATCGAATACGGCGACATGCAGTTGATCTGCGAGGCCTACCACTTGATGCGCGAAGGGCTCGGGATGGGAGCCGGCGCGATGCACAAGGTCTTTGCCCGCTGGAACAAGGGCAAGCTGGATTCCTACCTGATCGGGATCACCGCCGACATCCTTGCGCACAAGGATTCCGACGGCAGTCCGCTGGTCGATAATATCCTCGACGCCGCCGGGCAGAAGGGCACCGGCAAATGGACGAGCATCTCCGCGCTGGACCAGGGCATCCCGCTGACGATGATCGTCGAAGCCGTACTCAGCCGGTCGCTCTCGGCCCTGAAGGAGGAACGCGTCGCGGCATCGAAGGTGCTCAGCGGCCCTAAGCCGCGGATCGCCGGCGACTCCCGGTCCTTCCTGCGCGCCTTGCAGGAGGCGGTTTACGCCTCGAAGATCATTTCCTACACCCAGGGCTACATGCTGATGCGCGACGCGGCGGAGGAACACCGCTGGAACCTTAACTACGGCGGGATCGCGCTGATGTGGCGCGGCGGCTGCATCATCCGTTCGGCTTTTCTGGGGAAGATCAAGGAGGCCTTCGACCGCCGGCCGGACCTGACCAACCTCCTGCTGGATCCGTATTTCCGCGGGCAGATCGAGGCGGCCCAGCCGATGTGGCGGCGGGTGACGTCCAAGGCGCTGCAGAGGGGCATCCCTGTGCCGACGATGGCCAGCGCGCTTTCGTTTTTCGACAGCTACCGCCGGGCCTGGCTGCCGGCCAACCTGTTGCAGGCCCAGCGCGATTACTTCGGCGCCCACACCTACGAGCGGATCGACGCGCCGCGCGGCGAATTCTTCCACACCCAGTGGCAGGAAAGCGGCGGAAAGGTCACCTCGAGCGCCTACAACGCATAGCCTTCCCCGCCGAAGATCATGCCCCCGTTTTCAAGATCAGGAACAAGCCGCGCTTTTCGGAATCCCCGGTCCCGAAATCGGTGATGTCCCATCCCAGGCGGTCGGTGGTGATATCGCCGGCCGCGCTGCGTGTTTCAACCCAATCCTCCCGAGGTCCTGTAGGCAAACGGCGGAAGGGAAAATTTTCTACAGCGAAGAAAGGTTTTCGCGGAGCGCAGGATTGTGTTGATCTGGGAGCGTTTCATGTTTTTTCCCCTAGCAGGGTGTTGAAAAAAACCGTAAAGGGTGTCATTGCGAGCGACCGCAGGGAGCGAAGCTATCTCCTTCGCTGGAAAAAGAGGGAGATTGCTTCGCCCGCCCCGGCGTAGGGTGGGCCGGGGTCGCTTCGCTCCTCCGTCCTCGCCGCGGCGAAGCCGGGGCGGGGCTCGCAATGACATCGCTAGGCTTTTTCAACACCCTGTTAGCAATTTACAAACCAATCGAGGAAAATTTCGATATTATCCCTTCTGGACTTCCAAGGAAACCTTGAAGAAATTAGGTACCTCCTTAGCCTTCCGTCCTTTCTCTTTCCTCGCTCCCAACCCCCAAGCCCCTTCCCGCTACTTGCATTTGTCAGGAAAGGGGGCAGCCGGTCCCCCGTCCCCGCGCGTCGGATGCAATGGCGGGGTTTGAGCGCTTGTCCCGAGCAGAGCGAGGGAAAGCGGAAGGAGGGTTGTGAAGAGGAGGATAGGAGGCAAGGTAATGGATCAGCAGAAGCATTCTCCCGCGGTTTGCGCTTTTTCTCAGCGTGGTTTTCGTCGTGGGGAGCGAAGCATCCCGGCTTGGATTTGCGGATTCCCCGCTCGGCCGCTGAGCTGTGCCCTGCAGGCCCGGGCGATCGGGCTGACGATCCCGGCGGTTGCGTTATGTATAATGGGGCGTAGTCCTGTCCCATCTCCCGGGAGGAACCATGCCGAAACTCCTGCATCCGCATAAACGCCTTTCGCGCCGCGACTTCCTTAAAGCCGGGGTGGCCGGCACCTCCGCGCTGTTGGCAGCCGGAGCCTGCACGCCGACTTGCATCCCCGTCACTTCCACGCCTTCCCCGACGGCCGCGCCGAAAAAAAACTCCGTCAGCGTCGTGGAAACCACCGGCGGCATCCGGCCGGCGGTCGAAGAGGCGATCCGCCTGCTGGGCGGCGCCGAGCGGGTGTTCGGCAAGTCCAAGAACATCATGCTCAAGCCTAACCTGGTTTCGGATTCCAGCAACTCCACGACGAATCCGGAAGTCGTCGGATGGCTGGCCAATCTGATCCGGGAGAGCAGAGTGGGAGGAGAGCAAAGGACGGTGTCCATCGGCGAAGGTTCGGCGGCGGCGGCTGGATACAACGTGTTCGCGGAAGGCCCCTGCTACACGGACGATGAGGACACGCTGAACGATCTGCAGGACCACGTGTTTCAGCGGCTGGGGTACAAAGATCTGGCCGCTGAATTGTCGATCGAGCTGATCAACCTGCACACGGGGCCGATGGCGACCGTGGAATTGCCCGACGGGCTGGCTTACAAGAAGCTGACCATCCACAAATCACTGATCCAGACCGACCTGCTGGTTTCGGTTCCGATGATGAAGACCCACTACATGGCGTCGGTCTCGCTGGGGATGAAAAACCTAATCGGCTTGTATCCAGGCACCAAATACGGCACCGTCCGCTACAGCGTCCACGAGGAAGCCTACAACGCGGGATCGGATGGGGTCGCCTTCGAGACCATCGACATGGTCCGCGCGAACCGGCTGGGCCTGACCATCATCGACGCTACCACGGCCATGGAAGGCAACGGCCCCACGAACGGCGATTTGGTGCCGATGAACTTGATCGTCGCCGGCACCAATCCCCTAGCGACGGACATGATCGGCGCCTATCTGATGGGTTATTGTCCGGACGAGATCCCGACCTTCGTATGGGCGCGCAGGATGGGAATGGGTCCGCAGAGCCTCAACGACATCGTCGTCCGGGGGCTGGATATCGTCACAGCCCGGAGGATGTTCAAAAGACCGGATATGCACACCTGGCCGGACGAGCGGGGCATCTACTACCCTTGCTGACGGGAACTCCGCGATCGCCCTTGCACCGTCCTTTTTTGTGAGCTTGACATGAATCGATCCCTTAAAACGGTCCGGGCGTTGGATCCTTGCCGGACAGATAATCGGCCAATGAGTCCGCCGCACACAAAGCCGGTCTGGCTGTTCTGATTGTTGGTTTTTTCCCTCAATTGCAGTTTTCTTACCTCGATACTCAGCGCAGAGGATGCGCACGCGCCGAACCCCATCGCCGTTTCAACAGGGGAGCAAATTCCTGCCACGGCACCCCCCGGCGCCCGCGGAACCCGGACGCGGACATCTGCGCCCACGAGGTTGTTCCCGCCTTCGAATACCGCCGCCTTAACAAGAACGCCTGCATACCGCCCCGGAGTGTACTACTACAATCGATGCGCCGCGTACATTCCCGCCAACGTTCCGCCGTTCGTCAATTATGAGGTGCTATGCCTGAACGCCGTCCGGGTAAACGGAGACTACTCATTGCAGTTCATTCTGAACTGGTCGAGCAGTATTACCGGTCTTCAGTGCTACGACCATGTCCCGGACGTTGACCGGCACGATATCTTTCTGCGGGATGACCTTGACCACAGGTACGACCATATCGACTCCGGGGGCTGCGCCGCGGTAAAAGAGAATCTGTGCGGGTCGAATTATTCGGGGGAGGATTTCGCCGATTGCAGCGGCTGGCTACTCTTCCCGGCCGCGAAGCCGGAAGCGACTACCTTCAACCTTGTCGACAACCGGAACGGTTTCATCATCGAAGGGATCGTGCTTCAGTAGGGACATCGAATGATTCAGCGGGTTTCAGCCGATCTCCGCGATGAAGCCGCGCCAACCGGCGCCCCGAGCCTGCCGGCGATGCCCGGTTTTGCCGGGCAGGCACATACATGAGTGTAATCACGGATTATGGCGGAGAAATCCCACGCGCGAGATCGGCCGGAATTCGCCCGTCCGGTTGCTTATAATCGTTGACCTCGGAACAGGCCCCTCATCGCCGGCCCCCCCGATGATTCATCCGCCGGCCGGTCCGGCTTCCTGAATCTTGAATTTGTTGACGGCCCCCTTGACCAACCCGATCAGCAGCACGAGAAGGATCGGAACGCCCATGAGGTATTTGCCCGACGTGAAGATCGTGGCGAGCCAAGCAACGATTGCGGGACGGGCCGGAAAGGCCCAGATCAGGATCATGATCCAAATGTTTTCCATCAAGTCGAAGAGGCCGCCCAGGACCGGTACCAAATTGCCTCTCTGCAATCCGCTTTCGGGTTTAAATCCGCGCCGGAACAGCCAGGATACGGTGAGGGACAGCAGCAGGGTGTATCCGGCAATCAGCAGGAAATCCGCCAGATGAAGCAGGAGCATTTGAACGCGGCCCGCCTCGCCGTAGGAAGCCACCGCCGCAAAGGCCTGCTCCGGGGTATAGGCGAACCTGCCGTCCAAACTTGCTGCGACCAATTCGGGATCAAACAAAGGCAGGTTGACCAGCAGGATAAACGCCGCCAGAACAGCCAGGATCAGCCGGCCATCGGCCCAGGCGCGCAAGCGGTCCGAAAGTTCCAAAAGCATGGCGTTCTCCTTTGCGAACAGCGTGGTTTTTCCATTAGCAGGGTGTTGAAAAAGCCTAGCGATGTCATTGCGAGCCCCGCCCCGGCCCCGCCCGGTGGGCTTGCCGGGACGGGCTTCGCTCCCTGCGGTCGTTCGCAATGACATCCTTTACGGGCTTCTTCAACACCCTGTTAAGATCTGCCGTCGCGGATCTCTCCGCCGGGTGGATACGCCCAAAGCCGTAGCCGGTTATCGCCCGGCGCCGCGGCCTGCCGCTCGATGCACGCCCCGCCGCCGGAATCCGGCACGGTCACGCCCGTAGGGGAATATCCGCCTCGGTATTTTCGTGGGCGGTCGTTGCGGACGGCTTGCGGAAACCGGCAGCGTTCCCGGGGATCAGGTTCGCGTGATCTCCGCCCGATCCCGAACCGGCCGCCATCCCGGCCGCCGCCCTTTCTCGCCCCCGCTCAGGCTTGGATGCGGTGCTTCCGGATTTCACTCACCCCCATTTTCACCAACGCGGCGTACAAGTCCGGATTCAGACGATACAGCCACCAGAACAACCGATTGTGAACTGCGCCGTCCAGGATGACGGCCCGGTTGCGCTCAACGCCGCGCAGGATGGCGCGGGCGCAGTCGCCGGGTTCCATCATCTTGAACGCGCCGATTTCCCCGATCGCCCCTTCGCGTTTCACCCCGACAAACGACGCCCCTTCGAGGATGTTGGTTTTTACGGCCCCGGGGCAAGCAACGCTCACCTTGATTCCCAGGTCGGCCGCCTCCATCCGCAAGGTGGTCGACAGCCCGACCACGGCATGCTTGGCGGCGGTATAGGGAGCAGCCATCGGCATGGGCATCAGGCCGTCCAACGAGGCGGTGTTGACGATCTGTCCGGATCCCTGGGCGACCATCACCCGGTAAGCCGCCGCCGTTCCGTAAATCACGCCCCACAGATTGATATCGATCATCCGCCGCCAATCCGTGAGAGTCAGGTCGCGGACTTCCCCGCACAGTGTGGCGCCCGCGTTGTTGAACATCAGATCCAGGCGGCCGTTCTTTGCCGCCGTTTCCCGGACGAGGTTTTCCACGGCCGCTTCCTGCGAGACGTCCACCTCCGCCGCGGATGCCTTTCCGCCGCCCTCCTCAATTCGGGCGGCAACCCGCCGCGCGCCCTCGGCGTCGATATCCGCGGCGACAACCTTGGCCCCTCTTTGTGCGAGGGATTCGCAAAGCGCGCTTCCGATTCCGGAAGCGCCTCCGGTCACTATCGCCGTTTTGCCGTTGAAGTAGCCCATCTCACTCCTTTGCCCGATCGATCTTTTCGCGAGCCCGACACCATTGCCCAACTGTAAAAGTTGGATGGCTGCAAATTGGGAATAATAGTATCACAATCCTATTGTCGGGATGGCCCCAACTCCCGCCCAGGCTGGATTGCAGTTGGCAAGCAACACCCGCACCTGCGCCCGTTCGAGAAGGTTCTCCTCTGTCGCCGGGTTGGTGAATGAGGGCTTTTCTGTTATAATCCGTTCGATAAATCAAGGACAAAATGCGGACCAGTCCTTTTTTTTGGGCTGGTTTCTTTTTTCGAAGGAGAGTGTCATGGCCTTTCACATCGGCGAAAAAGTGATCCATGCTTCCTTCGGCTTTGCCGAAGTCGTCAACATAGAAAACAAAGTGATCTCCGGCGATTCGCGGCAATATTACGTCGTGAAAACAAAAGAAATGCTGATCTGGGTTCCCACGTCGGAAAACAAGGAAACCAAACTGCGGCCGCCTTCCTCCATGAAGGATCTGCAGGAATGCTTTAAAATTCTTAAATCAAAATATTCGCCGTTTTCTTCCGACCGCCACGAGAGAAAATCGCTCATTCAAGATAAAATTCATCACGGTTCGATCCATTCGTTGTGCGAAGTGATAAGGGATTTATCCTTTTATAAGGTCCAGAATAAGATAAACGACAGCGAAAAAACCCTATTGGAGAAATCGATAACGCATTTGCTTGATGAGTGGGGATACGCATTTCAAATCACCCACATTCAAGCGCGCAATGAATTGAACAGACTTTTAAAAGAAAGCTATGCGTCTTCCGTATAGGGCGTATTTCCCGAAAAGGCGCCCCTCGGACCGCCCAATTCCAACGGAATGATCTGAACACGGCGCCGCCGGCGTTCCCCCGGTTCCGTTCGTCGCCCCGGAGCCCTCGTCGTACACGGCATAACCGGGGCGAACCCCGGGACGACGATCGCCGGTCGAGCCGCTGGCCTGCAAATGGATTTTCCCCGAACAGCCGCCCGTTTAACGGAATGCGAGTATCGGCAATCAGGGAAGGTGTCCATTCTCCTTGCCCGCTCATCCGGCCGAGTGCGGAAACCGCATCGCATTCACGAACTCCTCCTGAAAGCCGGGCGCCCTTGAAAGATCCAGCACCCGCACCGCGGGAGCAAGCGCGATCAGCCCTTCGAGCAACGCCGGATCGCGGGCGGTCATCAGGGTGCCCGCCAGGGCGGTGTTCCCGGCCGGCTCGATCCGCCCGCCCAGTTCCTGTGGGATCAGGCCGACGATCCGCGCCGACTCGGGCGAGAGGCTGCTGCCGAACCCGCCCGCCAAATGCACCATCCCGACCTCTTCTAACCTTACGCCGGCGCTCCGGCACAGCGTTTGGATGCCTGCGGCGATCGCGCCTTTGGCGAGCTGCAGCCGGCGGATGTCGGCTTGGGTGATACGCAAAGGCGGATCCTCCGACAGGGTGAACGCTTTTTCACCTGCGGAGTCCGCCTCCACTTTCAGCGCGCCGTTTTCATCCAACAACCCGGCGCGCCGCAGGCCGGCCAACAGATCCAGCAACCCCGACCCGCAGATCCCCGCCGGCGGCAGACGGCCGAGCACGGTGAACGAGAAGACTCCGCCGCATTGATCGACCGTATCCACCGCGCCGTCCATGGCGGGCATCCCGCATGAGATCTCGGCGCCCTCGAAAGCCGGGCCTGCCGCCGTGGCGGTGGCCCACAGCTTGCCCTCCGCGGAAAGTACGATTTCGCCGTTGGTGCCGATGTCGACCAGCAGTTCGGGCCGCCCCCTGGCGTCGGCCAAGCCGCAGGCGAGGATTCCGGCGGAAATGTCCGCGCCCACGAAGGCGGAGATCATCGGCAGGAGGCGGCACTCCGCGCCGTCCGCCCCTTCTAGGTCGAGCGCCGTCTCGCGGCTCTCCAGGAAAGCGGGTTCGAACGGCATCCGGCTCAGGCCGGCGAGGTCCGCGCCCTCCCACAAATGCAGCATCGTGGTGTTCCCGCAAATGTGAATCCTCGGCGGACGGTTTGTCCCGCTCCGGCGGCAGAGCCCATCCAGCATCGCCTGCGCCTGCTCGTGGATCAGGCGCCGCATCCCGGCGGCCTGATCCGGCGCACGCAACCCGTTCTCGATCCGCGAGACGACATCTTGGCCGTAGCTCCTCTGGCGGTTGGCCTCCGCCGCGCGGGCGAGGATCCCGCCGCCGGCAACATCCGCCAGGGCGCAGGCGACCGTGGTGGTTCCAAGATCGACCGCCGCGCAGGTTTCGCCGCCCTCCGCGGCGGAGGCCGCTTTCATGCGGATGATGTTCGGGAGGAAGAATTCGCGTTCCTGCCGTTCCACAAGCAGGGAGCCGTCGTGTTGGAAACGAGCCCGGCAGGAAAGCCGCCCGCCGGCTTGGATCTCCTCCGTCCCAAGCAGCCGCTTTTCCTCTTCATCGGGCGGCGACAGCAATCCTTCCGGGAGACGGCCCGCCGCGGCATCCGCGCGCACCCTCACCCGGCAGCGCCCGCATCGGCCGGACCCTCCGCAGGGGGCTTCGGCGTTCGGAAAAACCGCCCGCATGGCATCCAGCAGAGTTTGCCCTTTGGTTCCCCGCACCTGCCTCGCCATTGATCCGCACTCCTTGGTGGAAATTCGACGGGCCGCGCTCAGCCGCCGAGGGTGACGGCGGTTTCGATCCGCCTCGGAAATTCGAAGCGTATGCTCCACCGCCTTCCGGCTTGCGGAGCGGGCTTCACCGCCTTGGGGCAATGCCGGGCATGAACCGCACCGGGTTCAGGCCGCGAGGCCGTGGAAGGCGCTCACCTTCTTCATGATGACCGATTCGTATCCCGGCATGCTGAGAATATCGCATTCGCTGGCAGGAATAAAGGGGTGCCCGGCGGCGCGCATCCTTTCCAGAAGTCGGCGGGTCAGGGCCTCGACCTTCTTCACCGGCATCTCCTCCTCGGAATAGAAGCGCTTGGTGGGCAGGTTGCCCAACAGAACGGTCGTCTTCGGAACATGGCGCGCCGCTTCCCACAGCGTTACCGGACTTCCCAGGCTGAGGATTGCCGGATCCAGTATCGAAAAAGACTCGATCATCTCCGGGATCAACTCGCCGCAATCGTGGAGGATCAGGTCGCAGCCGAGCGAATCGAAAACGTCCTTTAGCCTCCGGTTGGGCTCGATGACGAAATGCGAAAACGCCCTTGAGCCGGGCTGGCGGACCTGGTTCGGAGAAAAAAATACCGCATTGGCCGCCGGCTCGCAGATCATGATCGCCTTGGCGCCGGCCTGAATCTGCGCCGAACAGGAGGCACGGACCGCGTGCTCGGCAGCCCGCAGAACGGATTCCAGAAGGGAAACCTCGGCGGAGAGTTCTTCTGCAGCGGAGAGGAAGACCGGCGTGATCGGATCCTGGACCAGTTTGGAGGCCAGCGAGAACGGGCCGATGCACATGCCGACCGGCAGCCACTCCGGCCGGTCGGCGACCTGCGCCAGGGCTTCGCATTGGGCGCGGAACCGATCGTGGGCGAACGGATCCAGCCGGTCTTGGATCCGCCGGATCCGGCTTTCCTCCAGCGGGCGCTCGAATTGATGGGCCGACATCCGTTCCCGGGGCACGCCCAGCGCTCCCAGCAGCAGCTCTTTTTCCAGGGTCAGATCCATCGCCGAAAGCGCCAGCGGATGTCCGAATCGGCGAGCGGTCTCGATCATCACGGCCGCGAGGCGCTTCCCGTCGCGCAGAACCACTTCGGCGTCCGGCTGTTCGCGAAGAATCAGGTCCGTGGCGATCGGGACGCATGCACCACGCGCGGCGAGATCGAGGTAATACCGCCGTTCCATGCCCTCCCTGCAATCAATCGATGGCGAGGATATCCGGCCCGTAACTCGGTTTGGCCGTCCGGCCGGGGGGAACGGTCAGGAATTCCGAATCGTCCCAATTTCCCGCGAGCATGCGGTCCAGCAATCCGGAATCTCCCTGTACTTCCTCGTACGTCCATCCCCGTTCCGCAGCCAGGGTCTGTGAAATTCGGCGGTAGGCTTCCACGTCGCCGACTCCGGTGTTGATGAAAGCCAGCTTGCGGTAGTGCTTGAACCAATCCGAAATTACCGGGGCGAGGTATTCGGCGTTCTCCTCGCCGAAGCGCGCGGACAGCTGCCCGAATCCGCCGCCGAGGTTCAGGCGCGCAGTGACGCTTGCCGGGTTGTCGTTCGGATTGGAATCTCGTTCGATCCAACCCGGGGATTTGAAGAACGTTCCCGGGTTGTCATGGAAATAGTCGGCATAGCGTTCGCGCGATCCGAGCATCAGGGTGATGCAATCGTGAGCCCGCGGGAGGATCAGGGGCAGCGGGGCGCGTACGCCGCACACGCCGTTGTTGCACAGGCCGTACCACAACAGGATGGCTTGGCAGCCTTCGCCGGGCGAAGAGTCTACGGCTTGCTGCAGCAAGGCCGACATGCGCTCCCGGCCGACGTCGTGCAGGCCCTTGGGCAGGAACACCGGCTGGATGATGTTCGGCGCGCGCGCAATTGCGGCGCACACCTCGCGCTGATTAATTTCGCAGGCGATGAGCTGGAACCGGCGGGACATCGATGGAAGGCCTCTAATTCGCGCGCGTCACCAGCCGAAGCGCGGCCTCGGCCGCGCTGGCGGCATCCGGGGCGTAGGCATCGGCTCCGATTTGGATTCGGAAATCCTCGGTCACGGGGGCGCCGCCGATCATGATCTTGAAACGGCCGCGCAAGCCGGCTTGCGTGAATTCCTCCACCACGGTTTTCATCTGCCCCATGGTGGTGGTGAGCAGAGCCGAAAGGCAGACGATATCGGCTTCCTGCTCCAGCGCCGCTTCGACGAACCGCTTGGCGGGAACGTCGACACCCAGATCCTGGACCTCGATCCCTTTGCCCTCGATCATCATCCGCACCAGGTTTTTGCCGATGTCGTGCAGGTCGCCCTTGACGGTCCCGATGACGGCTTTGCCCCGCGGGCTGACTCCGGCCGAGGCGAACAGAGGCTTGAGCAGAGCCGTTCCGGCGTTCATCGCCCGCGCCGCGATCAGCACTTCCGGAACGAACACCTCGTTGCGCTTGAATTTCCCGCCGATGATGTTCATGCCGGCCATCAGACCCTCGTTGAGAATCCGCTCGACGGGGATTTGCTCCTGGATGGCCCGTTGAACCAATTCCTTCACTTCCTTGGCTTGGCCTTTTTGCAGGGCCGCGGAAATATCTTCAAGCAAAGTCATGCCAAAAACCTCCCAAACAGGGGAAATCCTCCGGGGGCGTTCTGAGTGTACTCTCTATGAATCAGCCCGTCTTGTATTTTTTTGCGGTGAATTGGAGTATTTGTTCAATCCCCAGATCCGTTCTTCATTTAAGATCACCACCGTCCTCTCCCTGATGGAAAATCGAAAAAAGGACGATTTTTCGTCTACCATCTCCCGGCGCCCGTCCTCGTAGAGAGGGAGTAACCTGGAAGAATGCGAACAGAGTTGAGCAAAGCGAGGGAAGCCGACGAGAGGGCGGATGAGGGAGAAGCTGAGTATTAACAATTTTTTGGGCCGGTAAACCATTCCTACATCGGGGGTCTGCAGACACGACCTGCTTTTTGGAGTGTAGTCAGAGACCAAAAATGCGTAAAAACCGACCAGGCGGGCGTTCCGCTGCCGCGATTGCTTCGTCCTTCCCGTCAGGCTGGTCGAGCAGGCCTCGTGTTCTTTGAAATTGCACCGAGACGCAGGCCGAGTTGCGGCGGCCGAGCTGGTTCTGATGCGGTGCGGAGGTCTTTTTGCCGCCGCCCCTCCCGTTTCCCCGGGTCTGGCGCATCAGCCTCTGCGCCTTTTCTCGACACCCTGGTAGAATATCTTCGGTACGCGAATATGGAAGGCCCCATCGGTTCCGCGCAAGGGTTAACCGTTTCCCTCCCGCCCGTCGATATTCAAGCCGCCATCCTCGAACTGGCCGGGCATTATTACGCGGCCACCGGCATAAAGTGCGCCGCAATCACTCCGGACGGGCAATGGATGGGCGCGCCTTCGGCTACGGGCGATCCCCGCCCGCCCGCACACCGCTGCCGCTTGTGCTCCGTCCTCTCCACCCTGCCCGCCTGCACCCGCGTGGATTGCCCCAGTGTGCACCGCTACGGGACCTACCAGGCGGAGCGCTTCGGCGGGGTGTACATCTACTTCTGTCCGAAGAACATGACCCACTGGGCGGCTCCGATCCGGATCGAAGGAATCACCGTCGCCTCGCTGATCGGCGGACCGGTCCTGATGATCGATCCGGAGGAATTTCTTCAGGACGACATCCTTGAAGGCAATCCGGTGCCGCCGGAACAACTCGCGGAACTGAGAGAAATCTGCTCCGAGATCCCGTATGTGGATCCGGCCCGGGTCCGCTCGCTTTCAGAGATCCTGAAATCCAACGCCCAAGCGCTGTCGACCTTGCTTGGCCGGAAGATGGGCGCCCCCCGCAACGCGGCCGTCCTGGAAAAAACCGCCGCCTTCGACGCCGCGCCGCATTCCGGGGGCATCGCCATCCCGGCCTCGCCGCACGATGGCTACCCGATGGCCAAGGAGCGCGAACTGCTGCACTACATTTCCAAGGGGGATCTGGACGGATCGCGGAAAACCCTCAACGAGATCCTCGGGTTGATCTTCTTCTACAGCAACAACAACCTGGAAGCCATCAAACTGCGGGTGGAGGAGCTGGTCGTGCTGCTTTCCCGCGCGGCCATCGACGGCGGGGCGTCGACCGAGGAAATCATCGGCCTGAACAACGACTACCTGGTCCGAGTGCGGGATTCCCAGTCGGTCTACGACCTCTCGGCGTTCCTCTCGATCATCCTCTCCCGCTTTGTGGATTGCGTCTTCACCCTGCGTTCGATCAAACACGCCGACCTGATCCGCAAGAGCATCTACTTCATCCACTCCCAATACACCGGAATCCTCTCGCTGGAGAAAGTCGCCGAATTCGTCCACCTCAGCCCGTCGCACTTCTCGCGGATCTTCCACGAGGCGACCGGCGAGAGCTTCGTCGCCTACCTGACCCGGATCCGAATTGAAAAAGCCAAAACCCTGCTGCAGACCCGCTCAATCCCGCTGGCGGAGATCGGCGCCCGCACGGGGTTCAAGGATCAGAGCTATTTCACCCGCGTGTTCAAGCGCAACACCGGAATGTCGCCGGGAAAATACCGCGTTACCCGCGGATTGAACGCGCGCCGGACGCGGATCGACGAATCCAACATCGAAATCCACGAAACGTGATCGTCGCGGCTGTCCGCAATGCGCGGAGGAGCATCCCCCGGATAGTCATGCCGGCGTCGGTCCTCGATCGGATTTTAGACGAGGGCGTCAGAAGCAGGCCTCCGGTCATGCGGCCGCCGGTTTCCGGCTTTTCCGCTCCGAAAAAAAAGCGGCTGGCGCAAGGCATCAATTCAACTTGCCTCCCGTGAAAATCCATGAAAGCCCGCAACTGTTGCAGCTTCCAGCCCTTGTTCCTTTCTCAATCCTATTCCCCTCCCCCTTGCCCCTCCCCTGGCAATGATCAGGAGAGGGAAAGGGATCGGACATGAAGGGGCATAGGCGCATGATATCTTATGGAGAAAGAACGGGCTGAGAATCGGCGGCGAAGGTCCTTCATTTCCGGATGGTTAAAACGGTTCCGGAAAGGCTCGCGCCGTACGCCGCCAGCGGCTTGTCGGCGGGTCCGCGCAGGACATTGCCGCCGGCGTCGAACTCCGACCTGTGGCACGGACAGGCGGCGACGCCATCCCGGAAACCCTCAACCGCGCAACCCTGATGCGGGCAATTCCGGCTGAAGGCGAGGACGGAACTTTCACCGGACCGGTACAGCAGAATTCCCTTCGGGTCGATATCGTTCGCTTCAAGCGTCAGCGTTCCGCCAACCGCGGCAAGGCTTTGGTTCTCCGGCAAAGCCAAGTCGAGAGTAATTTCCGCGGTTTCGCCGCCCGCGGAGGGGACTGCGGTCGGCGATCCGCAACCCGCCAGCAGGGGGCCGCAAGCCGCCGCCCCGCCGGAAACCGCGCAGACCTTTAAGAATCCGCGGCGCCGGAGGATCCGGCCTGTCTTTTGGTTTGTTCTTGTGGCCATGTTCATCTCCTTGGTTCCGATGTCCGGGAAGAACGACGTTCCTCCCTCTGGGTTTCCTACTTGGGCGGGTTTATTTTTCGTCCGCGGTATTCCTGCCTCCGCTTCCTCGCGGCCGGTTATTCAAGAATTGCAGCGCCAATCCGAAACCTGCAAAACAGCACGGCGAAACGACCGCGTACGCCAGTGGAACTCTGAAGATCCAGGGAATGGTGAAACGATCCTGGTCCCATTATTGGATCTCCGAGAGCTTGGATGGTAGAACGGGGGACCCAGTCCCCGGTTGCCGCACCCGGCAAATTGAGATACACGTCCAAATCCTTCGGCCACAACACTCAGAATACCACGCCCATCAGGATTCAAGCCGCCGCGAAAGCCACATTCAGTAAACGGCTGTCCGTAATACCCAACCGCCGCAACAGCCACACCCAGGCTAGGAACAAGACCGCGCTCGCGGGGGATCAGATTGGATCAGGCACCGATGACGAGAATTCTCCGCAAAAACTTGGCTCACGCCATCACCGTCCCAACAGTCAATTCCGGCCTGCAGACCGGGGGTATCCCAACGGGAGGGTTACCGGTAGCGGAGAGTCGGATCCCCGACAATGATCAGCATCGAAAAGTGAAATTCGCGGCTCTCGGACCACGGCGGTATCAGCGGGACATTCACGTGCCCGAGTACCGCCTGCCCGAGATTCCTCCCGGCCGCCAGGCGGACGGCGATGTTGTGGCCGTAGTATCCCTCGCGGTTAGTGCCCAAGCCTCCGGAATCGTTGGTCGAGCCTTTGGCCGCCAGGACCTCGCTGGCCGGACTGTATACTGCGGCGGTCAGAAAATTCTCCGGGAAATCGAGGTTGCCGACCGAACAGCCGTCGGTCCAGAACAGCGCAGTCCGGACGGGATGCGATTCCACCCAGGCGACGTCGATCCTTCCGTTGCGGGCGGGATCGCCGTGGGTTTCGGTGACGGCGATGTCGGCCACGCCCGCCGAAAGCGCTTCGTACCCATCGGCGACCGAAAGGGTCGGGCCGCTGAAGTAGAGGCGCGCGCCGGGCGCGTTGCTCAGCGGCGTCCAGGAATATTGCCCCGAGCGCAGGCCGGCCAGATAATCCGATTCCTCCTGCGCCGTCTTCGCGGTGTAATGCTCCGTAATCAGCAGAAAGCTCTCGGGGAGGGAATATCCGCCGGTGCGGAAGCGGTGGTTTTTTTCGAAGTAGCGGTTCACCGCTTCCGCCGTCAGGGCCGGGTTTCCATGGTAGATAGGCAGGATCGCGGTCCAGATCTCCCAATCCACCTCGCCGGCGTGCTGATTAAAGGAAAACGTTCGCCCGCCGGGCGAGCGGTACCCGGGCGAGGCGGAAAATTCCCCGTCCAGGTCGGAATAGTATTGAAAGCTGATCACTTCCTGCGGCGGAGGTTGCGCCTCCGGAATGGAGGACGCGGCCTGCACGCTTTGATACGCCAGCGGCGCGTCGCCGATGAAGATCGCGCCTTCCAAAGCCTGCCCCGAACGCTGATACAGGTCCGCGAGGTAGGCCCGCACCTCGGGCGGCGCGGCGAAATCCATCCGCCGTTCGATCACGCGGTAGCCGTCGGCGCACAGGTCGGATTCGAACCGGTCGAGGTTGGCGCGGACCGCTCCGGCCAGCGAAGGGTCGACGAGCAGGGCCACCCCCGCCGCTTGGTCGTCGCAGAGGATCGTCTCGGCGGGCGGTTCGGGATCGGCGGCCGGCGTTTGGATGGAAGCGCCGGTGGAGAAGGCGATCGCCTCGCCGGTTAATTCAGACGGCGCCGAAACACCCGCGGCTGGATCCGGGCCCGCTCCTGCGGAAAGATTGCACCCCAACCCAGACAGCCATATTCCGGCGAACGCCACAACCCAACCTTTGCGCATCGTCCAATTCCTCGGCCTCAGCTTATGCGAGCCGTGACGGATTTGCGCGGCCCTATTCCAGCTTCCATCCCCGCTATAAGAAAGAAGAAAAACGCCGAGGCCTGCTTTTTTCACACCTTGGGCCGAAGGATCCCGCCCTCTTCCGGGAACGGCGGAAGGATCGAAAAAAGGGTTGATCCCTATTCTCCACCGGAGAAAACCTCCAAAAGCTCGGTGCCGGCGTCCGGCGCGAAGATCAGTACGTTCCGCTGGATGTGCTCCAAGTGCGCCTTGACGGCCGCCGCGGGGACGCCCGCCGGGACGTAGGTGGTGAAGACTGCGTTTTTCGTCTCCGGGCGGATCTGAGTCCTTCGGTCCGGCCCGTAGATCACGCTGGAGATCACGCCTTCTCCGTCGCGGATGTACATATCGCCCTGCTTGAGCGTCTGCGCTTCGCCGCGCATGAGCATGTACGATTCCTTCCCCTGGGACGAATCGAGGATGAAGGGCGGAACCGCGACATCCAGATCGTGCCCGGCGGTCAGCAGCAGATCCTCCATCTCCGCCATGAACATCGCCTCGACCAGCGCGGCCACGGCGGGAATGGATTTGCCCCGCAGGACGATCGATTCCAGCTGGAGTTGGATGTGGTAGGTCTTCTTGAAGCGGCTGTAGTACCGATCGTAAGAGTAGAGCGCCGGCACGTCGAGAAACGCCTGCCGGGAAAACCCGGCATAGCGGGCGCGCAATTCCGCTTCGAGCGCGGCTTTCCGTTCCTCCAATCCGGGATGGCTCTGCGGATTGCCGGCGTTGCGCAGGATGAGGACTCCGGCGTGCGCATCCGGATGAGCCGACGACCATTCCCGCGTGGCGGTGAACATCGCTTTTGGAGGGGTCATTGTTACCGCTGGATGCTGTCTCCTAGCCGTAGATCCACAGGTCGGCGCCCGAAAAACCGGATCCCGCAGGGTTGTCCGCGTTCAGCAGTTCGATCAGGGGAATCGGCGGATTGTCCCCCCAATACAGCGTGTATTGGTCCTCGATCGGCTGGCGGAAGGCGAGGACGTATTCGCCGTAGAGGATTCCGCCGGCGAACGGGGAGGTGGTGTATCCGCTGGCGCTTTTCACCGTCACCTTCCCGGTGATTTTTACGAATTCCTCGCCGTCGATGTGCTTGGTGTCCTCCCCGCGTTCGAACCAGACATACAGCATCGTCCGCCCTTCGGTCGCTTGGTAGCAGAACCAATCGCTCTTCTGGCACCCGCGCGGAAAACTGTCGTTCATCTCCAGGCTCATCACCAGGAAATCGCCCTTGCTGGAATGCACCCGGGGGTTCGGCACCGGGGTCTCGGTGACGGTCGGCGTGGCCGTGGGGGGTTCCGTGCAGGTCGGAGAAGGCGTCTCCGTTGCGGCAGGGGTCGGGGTCAGCGTCGCGGTCGGCGTGGAGGTCGGAGTGGCGGTGGCGGCGGGCGCAAACAGCCCCCCGACGTCGCATCCCAAAAGGATTATTCCGGCAAAAAAAAGAACGATCAAAACCCGCCTGCGCTTCATATTCCTCCTTTTCATCTTTTCCCGGATGAGAGGGGATGCCGCCGCGTCGAAGCAGCAGCATGATCCGCATACTTCTTCTCCCGCCACTTTTTTAAGTGGATTGGAGGAATTATACGATAAACCCCCTTCTTTGACGTGCCGCCGCAGGGCGAAAACCGCGTTTCCTTAACCCTTCTTCATTCTTTTTTTCCTCCTTTCCCCCAACGCTTCCTCCCGGCCCTGCGCGACGGATCCCGGAGCGGGCAAAGCTATCTCCTTATTCATCCTCAAAAGGAGATTGCTCCGCTCCCTCCGGCCGTTCGCAATGAAATTTCCTACAGCCTTTTCCGGCACCCTGCCAAAGCAGAGACGGGGCGGGCCCGTTCCCGATTCGAGCGAAGGGAGGGGTTGGTCCAGGTTAGTGTGAGCAGGGGGTACAAACAAAACCAAACGATAGCGTCTCAGCCGGATTGGTCTTGCGCGCGCCGCAACTCATGTACAATGCATGGCATAAAAACGGAGGCGATCCCCATGCGAGCCCGCGGCTGTCTGCTCCTTTTCCTGCTGTCCTCCCTCGGCTGTTCGCTTCTCTTTCCCCCCGCACCGCCGGAAGGCACGCGCCCGGCGGCGACGGACAGTCCGCCGCCCAACGCCGCGGCCGAGACGCCGGACGCCGACGCCTGGTGGAAACCCGTGCCGGCGGCGACTTGGCAATGGCAGCTTTCCGGGAACGTGATCGACACCTCGTTTGACGTGGACGTCTACGATCTGGACGCGTTCGATACCGCCGCCGAAACCGTCGCCGCTTTGCATCGGGACGGGCGGCGGGTGATTTGCTACATCAGCACCGGCAGTTGGGAGGATTGGCGGCCGGACGCCGCGGATTTCCCGCCCGAGGTCATCGGCAACGATTACGAAGGCTGGGAAGGCGAGAAATGGCTTGACATCCGCCGCGTCGATCTGCTAGCGCCGGTCCTCGGGGCGCGTCTGGACCTGTGCAAATCCAAGGGGTTCGACGGCGTGGAGCCCGACAACGTCGACGGATACCTTAACGAAACGGGCTTTCCGCTTACCTACGAGGATCAGCTGGCGTTCAACCGCTTCCTGGCTCGGGAGGCTCACGCGCGCGGCCTGGCGATCGGTCTGAAGAACGACGCGGAGCAGGCCGAGGCACTTGCGGCGGATTTCGACTTCGCCCTGACCGAGGATTGCTTCGACCAGGGCTGGTGCGGGCTGACCCTGCCCTTCCTGCAAAACGGCAAAGCCGTGTTCGACGCCGAATACACCGATACCGGGATCACGCCGGAAACGTTCTGCCCGCAGGCGAAGGCGCTCGGCATCCAGGCGATCCTCAAACACCGCGAGTTGGACGCCTGGCGTCAAGCCTGCCCGTGAATTGAAAAAGGGAAATCCCGGGTCTCTTCGAATAATTCCGCGCCGATAATTCACCCTTTCAACTCGGAGAATATTGAATATCCCTGCACCGACTCCGATTCCCGCCCTCCATCCCAATCCACACTTCCCCGATCCTATCCACAGTGAACGCGGAGTGGCACGGAGATAAACCGAGACGTATGCGACCATCTCCATGCCATTGATGGATTCTTGAAGGAAGATCACGGGATGAGACACTGCTTCTGCTGCGACAGATATTCCCGAATGAATTCGGGGAGAATTCCGTTTCGCTAGCCTCTCCAAAGATATTGGTTGGGTGGATAATTATTGCAATACGGTTATTTCTATGGTTTCTCGCCGGCAAGCGTGAGAGGGGAAGCATGCTCCTTATTGATCCGCAGGAAGGGCTCTTCCTCGCCCGCCGATCCGTAGCACACTTCCGCCGCCGCTTTGCACCCGCCCCGGCATTCCATCCGCCGGCTGCAAGGTCCGCAAAAAGCCGGCATCGCTTCGGCGAAGGCCCGCATTCGCGCCGAGGCGGCCAGGTCGGCGAAGGATTCCTCCCGCAGGTTTCCGAGGATCGTCGGGGTGTGGTTGCACGGCCGCACGTTCCCGAGCGGATCGAGCGTGAAGTAAGCCCGGTCGGTTCCGGCGGCGCAAAATCCGGTGCCGAACCGCGGGAAGGCGCTCATGTCGATCAGGCAGGGCTGGATCGGGATCGAGCAGGAGACCGGCAGGTCGAACTCGGCCGATGCGGCGGCCGCCTCTTCGAGCGCCCGGCGGATCCCGCCGCGCGACGGAAGCAGCATTTCCAGATTGGCCCGCCCGCGGCCGCCCGGGTTGAAGCGATTGAACATCATCCCCTGGGCCCCGAAGGCGAACGCCAATTTCATCGTTCCGCGCACGTCGTCAAGGTTCAGCTTGGTGGCGACGAAGACAGCGATGAAGCGGCCGCGGAGCAGGCGGAGGTTGGCCATCGCATCCAGGACGGCCTCCCAGGCGCCGGGTGCGCCGGACATCCGGTCGTGCACCTCGCGCTTGTGGCTGAGCAGCGGGAGTTCGAACAAAGCCGCTCCGCGGTCGAGGCAATCCGCCGCCATCCGCTGGTCCAACAGCCGCCCGTTGCTGATCACCGTGGTCCGCACGTTCCGGCCGCGAAGGTATTCGAGGATGGCCGGCAGGTCCTCGCGCAGCAGCGGTTCGCCGCCGGTCAGCGTCACATGGGAGCAGACGGTCTCGTCGAGGGCTTTGCCCAGCAGGTCCAGCGTCCGCTTTGTGTCCAGCTCGCCGCGCGGGTACGGCGGGTAGGTCCGCGCGCACTCGTCCTCTCCGGCCCACACGTTGTAGCAATGCAGGCAGGCGTGATTGCAGCGCTGCGTGACTTCAAATATCAACGAGGCTATGCGCGGGCGGGAAGACATTATTTTCCGGTCAGCACGTCCACCAGGAACCGCGCCGCGGCTTTGACGTCCGGGGTGAGCGCCAAGTCCAGATCCTCGAACGAGGGGATCGTCTCGCCGGCATCCTGATACTCCTTGAGCAGCATTTCATACAGGGCCTGCACTTCCGCGTCGGTCAACGCATAGAACGCCAGGTCGCGCTCGAGCGCCGTGCGGATTTTCTCCAGCGTTGCCGGTGCGATCGGGGTTCCGGCGGCCGCCTCGGTCAGGGCTCCGGATTGGTTCACAAGGTTGGCGGCGCTGGCCGGCGCGTAATCGACCATCACCATCTCGTAGCAGGTCATCATCGTGTTCAAGCGCCAGATGTGGAATACCGCGGCTTCGTACGCTTCCTGGATCAGGTCGGAAACCGGCGCCGTGATTTCGCCGGCCGCCGTCAGGTCATCGAGGATGCGTCGGTGATCCTCGTTCATTTTCCCGGCCAACTGGCTCCCGTAGTTTTCGCCGGGTTCGGCCTTCCAATTTTCCTTCGTCTTCTGCGCCAATTCGCCGAAGCGCAGCCAGCACAGGCGGAGAAGCGTTCGCAGCGATGCGGTTTGAGGGGGGGACGTATCCGTCGGCGGACGGATTCCGGTCGGCTCGTAGCAGATTACCGGAAGCTCGGTGGGCGCCGGCGTTTCGGTCCGCTGGCAGCGCGTCAGGAGCAGCGAACCCAGCGAGACGCCGAACAACTTCATGAAACCGCGGCGTGGGACGGGCATGGCGGTTTCTTCTCCTGCCTCTGTACGACGCCGATTGCGGGAATATGTTCCGCGTAGTGCGGAATTGCACATATTACGCGGCGGACGGCTTCTCCGAACCCCAGTCATCCGGCAGAAAGAGCAGGGTGGCGATCTCGTCCGGCAGGTGGTCGATCCCGCCGAATTCCCTGACGACGATGGATTTTATCCTCCGCCGGAGTTCCTGGCGGACGCGAGGAAAAACCATCCCCCGTTCCCCGCCGATGCTTTCGCGGTCGTCTTCGACCAGGATATCCGGCCGGACCCGCTCGATAACCTCCGGGTAGCCTTCCCCTTCCCGTCGGGAAAAAACCTGCCCGGCCGGAAAACGGTGCGCCTGCAGGACTTCGGCGTCGATGCCGACGTCGGCGGCGGTCCGATGCGGGCTCAAGTAACCGATTTCCGCGCCCTGGATCTTCCAGATCCGGATTTTTTCAGCCGCGTGGCCGATCGGGACGTAGGAAACCCAATCGTAGATCGACGGATCGGCCTCAATCACCTGGCGCACGCGTTCCTCCCGGGTCCGGCCCAAGCCGCTGCGGTGCATCAGAACCGTGCCTTGTAAGAGAATCAGAACCTTCATCGGAGGCAACCGGACGTCCCGCCGTCTCCCCGGCGGCAATGCCTTTCCCGGATGGCAGGGATGATCACCCATTAATGACCGAATGCCCCGGGCAATTCAATATTCTTTCCGTTAAATCGGCGTTTCCCAGGATATCCACCCTCCGGCACCCTCATGCGGATGGCCTGCGCCGCGCTTTCCGCCGGATTTTTCCAGGCGCCCGCCTGCCGGACGGCTTGGGCGGCTTTGCGTCGGCAGTGCGGAAACGGCGGCGCCGGAGGTTTCTATGGGAGTACTTGCCACGTATCCCCCGGGACGGATTTCGAGTATTATTGCCCGCCGGAGGAGTATCCCGCCATGCTGTCCACCTTCGTCGAAGCCGTAATTCTGGGTCTGATTCAGGGAGCCACGGAATTCATTCCCGTCTCCAGCTCCGCCCACCTGGTCGTCGTTCCCTGGCTGTTCGGCTGGAGCGATCCGGCCCTGACCAGCCTTCCATTCGATATCGCATTGCACCTCGGCACGCTCGCCGCCGTGTTGATCTTCTTCGCCAAGGATTGGGTCCGCCTGCTCCGCGCTTTTTTTCAAAGCGCCGTGCAACGCCGGATCCAGCCGGATCCCGGACGGCGTCTGGCCTGGCTGCTTCTTCTGGGGACGATCCCTGGCGCCCTCGCCGGATACCTTTTCGAAGGCGCGATCGACGATTTGTTCCACACACCCGGCGCTCCCATCGCGCCGGCCGCGATGCTGGCCATGGCCGGGATCGTCGCCGTTTTCGGCGCGATCCTGCTTCTGGCGGACCGCGCCGCGCGCCACATCCGGGAACTCGAGGAGCTGACTCTTTTTCAGACGGTCTTGATCGGACTGGCGCAGGCGCTGGCGGTATTCCCCGGCGTTTCGCGCTCGGGCGCGACGATCGCCGCCGGCTTGGCGCTCGGCTTCAAGCGCGAAGACGCCGCGCGTTTTTCTTTTTTGCTTTCGGCGCCGATCATCGCCGGCGCGGGCTTGAAAAGCGCGTTCGACATCTTCTCGGACCTAAAAACCGGCGCGCTTTCGGGCTCGGACATGCTTCTGTTTGCGGCCGGTTTCCTCGCCGCGGCCGTCAGCGGCTACTTTTGCATCCGGTTCCTGCTGAGGTATCTGCAAAAAAACAAAATCGACCTGTTTGTGTTCTATCGATGGGGGTTGGCGGCGGTGATTGCGGCGGCGGCGCTGCTGCGCGGGTGATTTTTCCTGCCCAACCTCCTACGGGGTCATAGGAAAAAACCGTCATGTCTGCGTGTTCTCAATGGACATCCAGCCTCTTCAACTCCTGGATTCCCGCTGAACGCACGCGGGAATGACGATCGAACGAATGCAAGGAATCCTCAACAACACCGTCTTTCCTTTTTTTATTCCGGTTTGGGCGGGGAAACAAATGGTCACCGCTGCTTCAACCAACCCAACAGCTTTTCCGCCGGCCAGGCGTTGACCACATCCGCCTTGGTCAATCCGGCGCGGCGGGCGACGGCGACGCCGAAAAACAAATTTTCGAAATCCTCCTCGGAGTGCGCATCGGTGTTGACCGCCAACGGAATGCCCAGCGCGCGCGCCCGGCGGGCGTGGGTGTCGTCCAAATCGAGGCGGACCGGGTGGGCGTTGATCTCGAGCGCGGTCCCTGCCTCGGCCGCCGCCGCGAACACCGCCTCCAGATCCAGATCGGCCCCCTCGCGGTCCGGCAGCATCCGTCCGGTGGGATGGGCGATGAGGTCGACGTGCGGATTGCGGACGGCGCCGAGCATGCGTTCGGTGACCTTCGCGCGATTCTGGCGCAGGCCGACGTGCAGCGAGGCGATCACCAAATCCAAACCCGCCAGGAATTCGTCCGGATAGTCGAGAGTTCCATCGGCCTTGATCTCCACTTCGGCTCCGTGCAGGATGCGGATCCCGCCTCCGAGTGCTTCCTGCGCCCTGCGGATTTCCTCCGCCTGTCCGGAATGCCCGGCCATGTCGAGGCCGTTGGCAATCCCCAATCCGACGGTATGGTCGGTGATGGCGATGACCTTCAGCCCCCGCCGCATCGCAGCCCGGGCCACCTCCATCACGCTCAGCCGGCCGTCGCTCCAGCGGGTGTGGACGTGCAGGTCGGCGAGGATGTCGCCGGTTTCAACCAACCGCGGAAGTATGCCGCCCTGAGCGGCTTGCACCTCGCCGCGGTCCTCACGCAGTTCGGGCGGGATCCACGGCAGGCCGAGCGCCCGGTAAACGTCTTCCTCCTGCGCGCAGAGGATCTCGCCCCCGCCGCCGGTCCGGGTCAGCGCGTGTTCGGAAAGCGAAAGCCCCCGCTTCAGCGCCAACTCACGCAGGGACACGTTGTGGTCCTTCGATCCGGTGGCGTACTGCAGAGCCGTGCCGAACCGCTCCGGCGGATGCACCCAGACCTGGGCCCGCACGCCGTCGCCGAACTCGACGCTGGATTTGGTGTCGCCCTTGCTCAGAACCCGCGCCACGCCCGGCAGGCGCGTGAAAGCCTCCATCACCGGCACGGAATCCGTGGAGGCGACGAGGATGTCGATGTCGCCGACGTCCGAACGCATCCGCCGCAGACTGCCGGCCGGCTCCACGGCCGCAACGCCCGAAATCTCCCGCAGGGAGACGGCGATTTTCTGCGCCAGCGGGTAGGCACGGCCGAGCGGGATCCTTCCCGAACGGCGCTTAAGGCTTTCGATCCCAGCCAGGATTGCCGCCTCCGATTTGGCGCCCATCCCCGGCAGATCCCGCAGCTTTCCGGCCCGCGCTGCCTTCTCCAATTGCGGAATCGTTTTTATCTTCAACGTCTTCCAGATCAGGCCGGCCTTCTTGGGCCCCAGGCCCGGCACTTTCAACCACTCAGCCAATCCGGGGGGTATTTCCTTTTTCAATTGGGTCAGGAATTTTAATTTTCCGGTCTTGAGAACCTCTTCGATCTTCCC
Organism: Anaerolineales bacterium; assembly: GCA_016928575.1. NCBI lineage: Bacteria > Bacillati > Chloroflexota > Anaerolineae > Anaerolineales > Anaerolineales bacterium. Next base: position 24,338 of record JAFGKK010000095.1, on the reverse strand, counting down.
GGCGATCGCCTCCCCCACCCCGGGGATCTCTCGCAGTTTGCCTTCCTTCCAGTAATCCCCGGCGTCGCGGTCCAGCGCGGAAAGGCTTTCCGCCGCCTTGCGGTAGGCGAGCGTCTTGTAGACGATCTCGCCCTTGATTTCCAGCAGGTCGGCGATCAGGGTGAAGGTCTCGGCCAGTTCGCGGTTGTTCATGGCATGCATTATAGGACGGTTTTTTTCACAGCGGATTGCATTGAGGACCAGGGAGGGAAAACCTTGCTCCTCCGCGGAATCCTTGGTTGGCGTTCCCGGCTGAATTGATATAGGATGGATGGTGTTCTGGCGGAAGGAGACCGTGGACCGCAAACTGGCCGTCATCGCCGTCGGGGGCAACGCGCTGATTAGGGAAAAGGGGAAAGAATCCCTGACCGACCAGTACGCGGCCGCCTGCGCGGCGATGGCCCAGATCGCGTCGATCATCCAGGCCGGTTGGGACGTGATCGTCACTCACGGCAACGGGCCACAGGTCGGCATCATCCTGCGACGCTCGGAGCTGACCGAGCATGAGCTGTTTACCATTCCCCTCGACCACTGCGGCGCTAACACCCAGGGCTCGATTGGCTACATGTTTCAGCTGGCGCTGATCAACGAGTTTCGCCGGCGCGAAATGCCCAACCATGCCGCCACGGTCGTCACCGAGACGCTGGTGGACAAGCATGATCCCGCCTTCGAAAATCCGACCAAGCCGATCGGATCCTTCATGGACGTGCGCGCCGCCAAGGTGCGCCACGACGCCGACGGCTGGGTAATCTCCGAAGATTCCGGCGGCCGGGGTTGGCGGCGGGTGGTGGCTTCGCCGGCGCCGATCCGGATAGTGCAACAGGATGTCATCCTCACGCTGGTCAAAGCCGGCTTCACCGTGATCGGGGTGGGCGGCGGCGGCATCCCGGTCGTGGAAAACGAAAAGGGCGAACTTGTCGGGGTCGAAGCGGTGATCGACAAGGACCGCGCCTCCGCCCTGCTGGCCCGCGGAACAAGCGCGGACCTGCTCCTGATTTCGACCGACGTGGAAAAGGTGGCCCTGGATTACAACCGGCCGAACGTCCGCTGGCTGGATAGGATGACCGTCGAGGAGGCGAAGGCGTACATGGCCCAGGGGCATTTCGGCAAAGGAAGCATGCAACCGAAGATCGAAGCGGCGCTCGATTTTCTGGAGCACGGCGGCCAACGGGCGATCATCACCGACACCGGGAATATGCTGCGCGCGTTGATCGAACTGACCGGGACGCAGATCCTGCCCTAATCCCTCCCCCTCCCCAAATCCGAATTAAGGATTTTTCCCTTTCACGGAATCATGGCTTCGGAATGGGAGAAGAAAAGGAGGGGTGGATGGGATCCGCGAACCCGTGTACCATTGCCCCTCATGACCGTCTCGATTCTTCCCGAACGCCCCGACGGCGCCGACGCCCGCGCGCTGATCGCCGAACTCGACGCTTATCTCATCCCGCTCTATCCGCCCGCCAGCCATCACGGATACCCGGTGGAAAAACTGATCGCCGAAAAGGTGGTTTTTTTCATCGTGCGCGTGGACGGCGCGGCCGCCGGATGCGGGGGATTGAAATTCTACGAGGGGTACGCAGAACTCAAGCGGATGTACATGCGGCCTTTTTTCCGCGGGCGCGGTCTGGGGCGCGCGCTGCTCAATCATCTGGAACGGCACGCCGCTTCTCGCGGCGCAGCTGCCTTGCGGCTGGAAACGGGCATCCTGCAGCACGGCGCAATCGGATTGTACGAATCGCTGGGGTACCGTGAGATCGAAGCCTTCGGTGAATATCAGCCGGATCCGCTTTCGCGGTTCTATGAAAAGCAATTGATTCCATCCGCCGATGCGTAGTTCCTTAAGGATCTTTTATGCCTTTTGTGCCCGTTTTCTGTAGAATTATTTTTTACTATCAGCCGCCGCCCGGCCGGCCAGCGCGCCGCTGGCGAAGGCGAAGTGCAGGTTGAACCCGCCGCATGGGCCGACGACGTCGAGCGTCTCGCCGGTCAGGTGCAGTCCCGGCACGACCCGTGATTCGAGCGTGCGGGGATCCGCCTCCGTCACCGGGATTCCGCCCACGGAAAGCTGGCACACCTCGAAGCCGCGCACGCCCTTGACCTTCAGACGGAGATCCCGCAACGTGCCCCCCAACCGCCCAATCGATTCATCGTCCAATTGATTCATCGGCAAGTCCGCGGAGATCCGCGCCAGCTGGGGGAGAAGGGAAGCGGCTTTGGGGGGAAAAAAAGCTTCGAGGAAGATCCGGACCGGGGTCGGCGTGGTGCGTTTCTCCCGCAAAAAATCCGAAAACTCCTTCTCGAAGAAGTACAGGAAGTTCAGCGACAGCGTGAACCCGCGCTTCAGATCGGCGGATACGAGGTGGCTGAGATCCATCACGCCTGGTCCGTTGAGGCCCCACTCGGTGAAGAGCACGCTCCCCGCCGTGTGCGCAAGGTCGTTTCCCCCTTCCAGGAGGCCGACACCGAGATCCAATTTCACTCCCTGAAGATGAATCAACGATTGCAGATCGGCCTGGATGGGCGCCAGCGCCGGACGCAGGGGGATGACCGTATGTCCCAATTTTTCCAGAACGGGGAACAACTCACCGCGCGAGCCGAGCTTCGGCTGCGCCGCACCGCCCGCCGCCACGACCGTTTTCGAAAAAACCCGCTCTTGCGCGTGATCCTTCTCGTCGACGAAGGTGACGAGAATTCCAGTCTCCACGGGACGGATCCCCGTCACCCGTTTTTTCGTTCGGACGGCGACCCCTGCTTGCAGCAACGATTGGCGAAAGCCGTCCGTCACCGATTGGGCCGAGTTGGAAAGCGGGTAGTACCAGCCATCGTCCGTCTTATATACCGGTATCCCGACCTTTCTAAGGAATTCGATCAAGTCCCGAATGCCGAACCTGCCGAGAAGCTCCCCGATCCACTTCGCATCGGCGCAGGCATATTTCTCCGTCGCCACAGCATCATTGGCGAGGTTGCAACGTCCGCTGCCGGTCACGAGCAGTTTTCGCCCGAGGTCGGTGTTGCGCTCAAGGAGGGTAACCGCCGCGCCGCGCCAAGCCGCTTCCAGCGCCGCGGCCATGCCCGAGGATCCTCCGCCGATAATGGCAATATCCATGACGGGATTTTATCAGTCTTCCCCTTCCTGCCCCTCCTCAATCCACCAAATCCGAAGCATCGGTCTTTCTTACCGGCAGATTCATTTCTACAGGGTTGGGCAAGGCATGGGGTGAGGGTATAATCCCCCGAACCCGAACGGACATCTGGATCTCCGTGCCCATACCCGACCTTCCACCCCTTCCTTCCGAAGCCGAATACTTGAACTGCATCCGGTGTGGGTTGTGCCTGGCTGTCTGCCCGACCTATCGCGAATCCCTGCACGAAATCGCCTCGCCCCGCGGCCGGTTGATGCTGGCCCGCAAGGGTCTGCAAGGGGAATTGGATCTCCGCTCGAACCTCTATGAGCAGATGTACGCCTGCTTCGACTGCCTGGCCTGCAACGAAGTCTGTCCGGTCGGAATCCGCCCGGCGGACCTGGCGGTGGAAATGCGCCGGGTGCAGGAGCAAGCGGGTCCGCAGTTCTGGAAAAAGGTAGTCTTCAACCGCTTTCTTCAGAATCCGGATTGGCTGGAGGCCGCAACCCTGCCGGTCCGGCTGTATGAACGCCTGGGAATTCGCGGCCTGGTGCATGCCTTGGGCCTGCAGAAAATCCTGCCGCGCCGCTTGCGGGATATGGAAGCCATGCTCCCGCGCGCGCCGCGGCGTCCGCTGCGCCAAATCCTGCCGGAAGTCACGTCGGCCGGCGGCGAAAGCAAACGCCGGGTGGGTTTCTTCCTTGGCTGCGCCCAAAACCTGATGTACGCCGACGAAAGCGCCGCCGCCGTGCGGGTGCTGGCGCGCAACGGTTCGACCGTTGTGACGCCCAAGGACGTCGTTTGCTGCGGAATGCCGGCCCGGAGCTACGGACGGATGGAAGACGCCCGGGCGCAGGCCCGCCGCAACATCGAATTGTTCGAAACGGCGGACGTGGAAACCGTGGTCACGGACTGCGCCACCTGCGGCGCGACCTTGAAGAGTTACGGCGCGTTCCTGGGAGACGATCCGGTCTGGGCGGAACGCGCCGCGGCCTTCAGCGCCAAAATCCGCGACGTAAGCGAGTTCCTGCTTTCGATTCCGATGGAAAACCCGGCCAAGCGGATCGCGGCGCGCGTCACTTACCATGACCCTTGCCACTTACGCCGCGGCCAGGGCGTTTGGAAACAGCCGCGCGAACTGCTGAAGATGATCGGCGGAGTGGAATTCGTCGAACTGCCCGAGGCGGACGTGTGCTGTGGGATGGCCGGCACCCAGATCATCACCCATTACGAGATGTCGATCAAGGTGCTTATGCGAAAGTTAGACAATCTGGCGAAGACCGGAGCCGATTGCGTCGCCTCCGGATGTCCGGTGTGCCGAATGCAGTTGACCACCGGCCTGGCGCGCGCCGGGCTTTCAATGCGGGTGACGCATCCGGTGGTTTTGCTGGATGAGGCGTACCACAGTGATCTGTAGGGTGAGTTGACGGCGGGGAAAAAGCCATCAGCCTCCCTGCAATCATGCGGTGGAGTCGTCGAAGGAGCCGGCCGTCAACCCACCCTACACCACATTGCCGAGGCAATCATGCTGGATAAGAAAATCCTCTCCCAACTTGAATCCATCACCGGCCGCGGAGGCGTTTGCTCCTCGCCCGAGGACCTGGTCGTCTACGGCTACGACGGCACCTTCGAGGAAGGGACGCCGGATGCGGTCGTCCTGCCCCGTTCCACCGAAGATGTCAGCCGGATCGTTAAGCTCGCCGCGGCCGAGCGCATCCCGGTCGTCCCGCGCGGGATGGGGTCGGGCTTGGCCGCGGGTTCGGTTCCCTTCCGCGGCGGGATCGCGCTGACCCTGACGCGCATGAACCGCATTCTGGAGATCGACCAAGCCAATGCCGTCGCCCGGGTCGAGGCGGGCGTCGTCACCGCGGACCTGCAGGCGGCGGTGGAAAAGGCCGGGCTGTATTATCCGCCCGACCCCTCCAGCCAGCGGCACTCGACGATCGGCGGGAACGTCGCCTGCAACGCCGGCGGCCCGCACTGCCTCAAATACGGCGTCACCGGGGATTACGTTCTGGGCCTGACGGCCGTCCTGGCCGACGGGCGGGTCCTCCGCACGGGGAGCAAGTGCATCAAGGACGTGGTCGGCTACGATTTGAAAGCGCTCTTCACCGGCTCGGAGGGGACGCTCGGCATCATCACCGAAGCGCTGTTGCGTTTGATCGCTACGCCGAAATTCTTCCGCACGGCGCTGGTTGAGTTCGATTCGATGGACGGCGCGGCGCGCGCGGTTTACGCGGTCCTCGCGGCGGGGGTCGTCCCGGCCTCCCTTGAGCTGATGGACGAGACCGCGATCGCCTGCGTCGAGGAGGGGCTGCACCTCGGCCTGCCGCTGGATGTGGCGGCGACTCTGCTGATTGAGACCGACGGCGGCGACGAGGCGGCCGTCGCGCGCGAGATCGAGACCGCGGCCGAAATCTGCCGCCGCGAGGGCGCGCTGCGGTTGAAGGTCGCCGCGAACGAGGCGGAGCGCGCCGCGCTGTGGAAGGCGCGCCGCTCCGTCTCTCCGGCGCTGGGCCGCAAGGCGCCCAACAAGCTGGGCGAGGATATCACCGTCCCGCGCGAGAAGATCCCCGAAGCCATGCGGCGGGTGAAGGCCATCCGCGAAAAGTACGGCCTGCCGATCGTGCTCTACGGGCATGCCGGCGACGGCAACCTGCACCCCAACATCCTCTTCGACAAGCGCGATCCCGAGCAGTGGAAGACGGTCGAAAAGATGGTGGCGGAGGAATTCGAGGCGGCGCTCGAGCTGGAGGGAACTCTCTCCGGCGAGCACGGCGTGGGGGCGCTCAAGCGGGCGTATTTGGAAAAAGCACTCGGTCCGGTCTCAACGGAAATCCAGAAGCGGATCAAGCAGGCGCTGGATCCGCTGAATATTCTAAATCCGGGGAAAATTTTTCCGGAATAAACCTTCAGTATCCTCTTTGGTCGAAGGATAAAACCTTTTCACCGCTAAGGCGCCAAGAACGCAAAGGCTTGATTAACTTTTCCTTTGTGCTCTTCGTGGCTTTGCGGTGAAGAGGAAGTAAATCCTGCACTCCAAAACCCGGCTTCTTGACACAAAGCGGGATTGTGGAGGTAAGCCGAAGGCCGGGAGGGGTCAAGAGGCCACGATCTTCCGCGCCACCGCCGGCAGGATCCCGCCGTTGACGTAATACTCGACCTCCACCGGCGTATCCAGCCGGGCGACGGTGTTGAAGCGGATCTTCGACCCGTCGCGGTGGAGGGCTTCGACCGAGACCTCCATCCGCGGCTTCATGTGCGCGCCCAGGTCACGGATCGAATAGATTTCGTCGCCGGTCAGGCCGAGCTGTTCCGCGTTCTGGCCCCCCTTGAACTGCAGCGGCAGGACGCCCATCCCCACCAGATTCGAGCGGTGGATGCGCTCGAAGGATTGCGCGAGCACCGCCCGCACCCCCAGCAGGCGCACTCCCTTGGCAGCCCAGTCGCGCGAGGAGCCGGTGCCGTATTCCTTGCCGGCGATGACGATCAGCGGCGTACCCTCCTTGCGGTATTGCATCGCCGCTTCATAGAACGACATCTTGGCGCCGTCCGGGAGGTGCAGAGTCCAGCCGCCTTCGAGGCCTTCCCGCATTTCGTTCTTCAGCCGGATGTTGGCGAAGGTCCCGCGCATCATCACCTCGTGGTTGCCGCGCCGCGTGCCGTAGGAGTTGAAATCCGCGCGGGCCACGCCCTTGCCCAGCAGGTAGCGCCCGGCGGGGGTCTCCTCCGAAAACGCGCCGGCCGGCGAGATGTGGTCGGTGGTGATCGAATCGCCGAAGAAGCCGAGCGCCCGCGCGCCGACGATCGGTTCGGGCGGGATCGGCTCCGTCGTCATGCCTTCGAAGAACGGCGGCTCGAGGATGTACGTGGATTCGGAATCCCAGGCGAACAATTCGCCCGCGGTCACGGGGATCGCGTTCCAGGCTTCGGGTCCGCGGCCGATGTCGGCGTACACCTTGCGGAACATCTCCGGGTTGATGGCATGCATCGCCGCGCGGATCTCATCGCGGCTCGGCCAGATCTCCTTCAGGGCGACATCCTTACCGGCGGCATCTTTCCCCAACGGATCCTGGGCGACATCGACCTCCATGCTCCCCGCCAGCGCATAGGCCACCACCAGCGGCGGTGAGGCGATGTAGTTGGCCTTGACCAGGGCGTGTATCCGCCCCTCGAAGTTGCGGTTGCCGGACAGCACGGCGCACGCCACCAGGTTGTGTTCGCGGATCGCCTGGGCGACCTCCTCCGCCAGCGGGCCCGAGTTCCCGATGCAGGTGGCGCAGCCGAAGCCGACGACGTGGAATCCCAACTGCTCAAGGTGCGGCGTCAACCCGGCAGCCTGGAGGTATTCGGCCGCGGCCCGCGAGCCGGGCGCGAAACTGGTCTTGACGTGTGCGGGCACCTTCATCCCGCGCGCGGCCGCCTTCTTGGCCAGCAGCCCCGCGGCGAAAAGCAGGTACGGATTCGAGGTGTTGGTGCAGGAGGTAATCGCGGCGATCACCACCGCCCCGTCGCCGGGCGCGGGGGATTCGGCTTCGGGATCCTTGCCGAAAATTTCCTTCAGCGCGGTCCGGAACGCGCGGCGCGATTCCTTCAGCGGGATCCGGTCCTGCGGCCGGCGCGGCCCGGCGATCGAGGGTTCGACCGCGGAAAGGTCGAACTCGACAATCGAAGTGAAGTCGGGATCGGGCGATTCCGCCGTCCGGAACAGTCCCTGCTCCTTGCAGTAGCGCTCGACGCGCACGACGTCCGCCTCGGCCCGGCCCGTCAGGCGCAGGAAAGCGAGCGTTTCGCCGTCGACCGGGAAGTAGCCGCAGGTCGCGCCGTACTCCGGCGCCATGTTCGCCAGAGTCGCCCGGTCCGGCGCCGAGAGCGCGGCCAGCCCCGGCCCGCAGAATTCGACGAATTTTTCGACCACGCCGTGCTTGCGCAGGGTTTGGACCAGCGTCAGCACCACGTCGGTGGCGGTGACTCCCTCGCGCAGCGCGCCTATCAGCTTCACCCCGACCACGTCCGGGGCGAGGAAATACAGCGGCGCCCCGAGCATCACCGCCTCGGCCTCGATCCCGCCCACGCCCCACCCCAGCGCGCCCAACCCGTTGACCATCGTCGTGTGGCTGTCGGTCCCCACCAGCGTATCCGGCAGGGCCACCGGTTTGCCGTCCGGGCCGGGGCGCACGCTCACCACGCTCGCCAGATACTCCAAATTGATCTGGTGGATGATCCCCGTCGCGGGCGGGATGACCCGCAGGTTGCGGAAGGCTTGCGCTCCCCAACGCAGGAACTGATAGCGCTCCCGGTTGCGCTCAAACTCGCGGCGCACGTTGGTTACCATCGCATCCGCACATCCGGCCGAATCCACCTGGATCGAATGATCGATCACCAGATCCGCCGGAAGGAGCGGATTGACCCTGGAGGGATCACCCCCCAGGCGTTTGACCGCGTCGCGCATCGCCGCCAGGTCGACCACGCACGGCACGCCGGAAAAATCCTGCATCAACAGCCGCGCCGGTTTGAACGGCAGCTCCTCCCGTACGGCGGCCTTCGGTTTCCATGCGGCCAATTTGGCGACATCCCCTTCGGTGACCGTCTGGCCGTCGCAGTTGCGCAACAGGGATTCAAGCAGGATCCGGATCGAATACGGCAAGCGCGCAAGAACCGGCGCGAGATGCGCCTCCTCCAGCGCGGCCAGCCGGAACACCGTCTCCGCTCCGCCGCCGAGGTCGATTTCGGCGCGCGCGCCGAAAGGATCCAGCTGTGTCGATTCCGTCATGGGAACGCTCCAAGGGGATGAACTGCGGGCGGATTATATCAGCCTTGATGCGTCATTCCGAGGGGCGCGCAGCGGCCCGTGGAATCGGCGGCGCGTGATTCCCGAAACTCGCCCGTCCGCTTCTTCCGGCAAATCCCAAGAAGTCACCGATTCCTCGGCCCATCGAGCGGGCCTCGGAATGACATCCACCGGTGGTAGACCGAGGCGGTCTTGGAGACCGCTTCGTTCTTCATACCTGGCATCGAACATGCACGGTCATAGGAGTCCCAAATCAGCATCGGGAAGAACGCCTGACTCAGGCAGACTCAAGCGCTCTTTCCGGTTGCCCTACAAAAGTCAAGGTGACAAATCCGGCGCTTCCCATATAATAGGAGAAGAAGGAGACTTCCTCATGAAGCGATTATCCCGCGTTTTCCCGATCCTTCTGGCTTCCATTCTGCTTGCAGCTTGCTCAGCTCAGCCCGCCACCAAGACGGCCGCCTCCCCCGAACAGGATTCGGGCCCGAAGGTGTCGTTCGCCTCTCCAGAGCCCGGAGCGACCTTGCCGCTCGGACCCATCCAATTAATGATCCTTTCCGAGGACGTGCGCGGCACCGCCGAGGTCGAGATTCTGGTCAACGGGGTGCCGGTCGCCACCGTGCCCAGTCCCGATACCACCCAAAATTCGGTGATCGTGGACTACGTCTGGACTCCCTCCGCCCCCGGCAACTACGTCCTGCAGGCCCACGGCAAAAACAACGCCGGAACCTGGGGCTCCTTCGCCTCCCTGGAGATGACCGTGGGCGACGCCCTGCCGGCCGAAGAGACCCCCGACGACGCGCCGACCGCGGAACCCATCGTCGAAGAGACCGACGTGATCGCCACGCCGGAGGCTCCGACCGAAACGCCCATCATTCCGGATGTGACCCCTTCGCCGACCCGTTCGGGCATCACCCTGAACTATACCTTCACCACCTACCAAATGTACAAGTACGGCTCCAACTGCGAACCGCAATTCAACAGCGTGATCGTCACTGTCTCCGGAATCGACAAGAATGTCATCGGCGGAGTGATGGTCTTCTTCAACCCGACGGATGCCAGCACCGGCCAGCAATGGACTTGGCAGGTGCGGAACCTTGAAGCGTACGAAAGCGGAGCCTACGGATTCAAATTCTCGACCGCCAACATGGTCGCCAAGGGCAAGGCCTTCCCCTTCATCCCGTCGATCGTTCTGTACCAGTTCGCAATCACCGACAAGAGCAACCAGCCGATCTACCGCAGCGAGGTTTACAACAACCTGCAGGTTCTGGCTTGCGGGAAATAGGAAAACCGTAAGTAAAAAAGGCCCGGCGGCTACTCGATCCGCCGGGCCTTTTTTCTTTCGGCCGGGATGTCCGGCTTACCCGCTCTTTGGGTTGTGGGTTTTTTCCTTTGCGTCCGTTTCGATCTCGGCCTCCTTCAAGTCCGCGGCCGAGATGCGCGCGATCGAGGCGACGGTGTCCCCTTCCTTTAAATGGATCACGTGGGTGCCCATCGTCGCCCGTCCGGCGCGCCGGATCGCCTTGACCTCGGTGCGCAGAGCCACGCCGCCGGAGGTGATCACGGTCAGGTCGTCGCCCTCGCGCACCACGCGCGCCGCGGCGATCGGGCCGGTCGAGTCGATCGCCTTCTGGGCGATGGTCGCCATTCCGCCGGTCGCGCGCCCCTTGGGCGAGTATTCCGCGAGCGGCGTGCGTTTGCCGAACCCCTTGGTCGTCACCACCAGCAGATCTCCTTCGGGATCAACCACCTCGGCACTGGCGACCGCATCGCCTGGCTTTAGGCGGATTCCAGTCACCCCGGCCGCCGGCCGGCCCATCGGCCGCACCTGGCTCTCCGGGAAGCGCAGCGCTTGGCCGCGCTCCGTCACCAAGATGACTTCCTGAGCGCCGGTCGTCGCCCGCACCCAATCCAAGCTGTCGCCTTCCTCGAGCGTGATGGCGATCAGCCCCGACGGGCGGACCGATTCAAATTCCTTGAGCGATACCCGCTTGATTTTCCCGCGCCGGGTGACCATCGTGCAGAAGGCGGCCGCCTCGAAGGACGGCACCGCCACCGCGGCGGTCACGGTTTCCCCAGCGCCCACCGCCAGGACGTTGGCCACCGGACTGCCGCGGTCGTTGCGGTCGGCCTGCGGGATGCGATGGGCTTTCTCGCTGTAGACCTTGCCCTTGTCGGTGAAGAACAGGATCGTATTCAGGGTCCGCGCCGGGAAGAGGAACTCGACCTCGTCCTCCTCGCGCAGGTCATGGCCGGTCACGCCCTTGCCGCCCCGGGCTTGGGTGCGGTAGACACGCGCGGCCACGCGCTTGATGTAGCCGCGGTGGGTGATACTCACCAGCGCCGCCTCGTCGCGCACCAGGTCCTCTTCGCGCAGCTCCTCGCTGGCGCCTCCGGCGACCGTCGTCCGGCGCTCGTCTCCGTATTTGTCCGCCAGGTCGTCCAGGTCGCCCTGAATCAAGGTCAGGATTTTCTTCGGATGCGCCAGCAGGTCCTCGAGGAAGGCGATAGTTTTCAACACTTCCTTGTGCTCGTCCTCGATTTTCTGGCGTTCCAGCGCCGCCAAGCGCCGCAGCTGCATGTCGAGAATCGCCTGGGCTTGAAGTTCGCTGAGTTTGAAGCGGCTCATCAGCCGCTCTTTGGCTTGATCGGCGTCCTTGGATTCGCGGATCGTCTTGATCACCGCGTCGAGGTTGGCGAGCGCGATCAACAGGCCGTCGAGGATGTGAGCCCGGGCTTTCGCCCGCGCCAGTTCGAAATTCGACCGCCGGGTGATCACCGCCTGGCGGTGCTCGATGTAGATCTGCAACGCGCGCTTGAGCGTGATCAGCCGCGGCTCGCCGTCCACCAGCGCAAGCATCTGCACGCCGAAGGTGCTCTGCAGCGGGGTGTATTTGTACAGTTGGTTGAGGACGGGCTTGGGCGCGGCGCCGCGCTTGAGTTCGATGATGATGCTCATCCCGCGCCGGTCGCTCTCGTCGCGCAGGTCCGAGACCGCGTCGATCCGGTCTTCGCGCACCAATTCGGCGATCCGCTCGATCAGCGCGGTTTTATTGACCTGGTAAGGGATTTCAGTAATCTGGATCCGGTAGCGGCCGCCGGCCATCTCCTCGATGTGGGCCTTGCCGCGCACCACGATCCGCCCCCTCCCGGTGCCGTAGGCCGAGAGGATGCCCTCCATCCCGACGATGATCCCGCCGGTGGGGAAATCCGGGCCGTGGATGTGCTGCATGAGGTCCTCCACGGTCACTTCGTCCATCTCGTCATGGCGGTCGATCAAGTAACGGATCGCGGCGGCCAATTCACGCAGGTTATGGGGCGGGATGTTGGTCGCCATCCCGACTGCGATGCCGGAGGAGCCGTTCAACAGAAGGTTGGGCAGCCGGGCCGGCAGGACTACGGGTTCCTTGAGCGTGCCGTCGAAGTTGTCCGTAAAATCGACGGTGTCCTTGTCGATGTCAAGCAGCATCTCCTCGGCCAGCTTGTTCAGCCTGGCCTCGGTGTAGCGCATGGCCGCCGGCGCGTCGCCGTCGATCGAGCCGAAATTCCCTTGCCCGTCGACCAGCATGTAGCGCATCGAAAAATCCTGCGCCAGCCGGGCCATGGCGTCGTAGACCGCCATGTCCCCGTGGGGGTGGTATTTGCCCAGCACTTCGCCGACGATGCGGGCGCTCTTTTTGTAGGCGCTTCCGGCGCGCACGCCGAGTTCGTGCATTCCGAATAGGATCCGCCGGTGGACGGGCTTAAGCCCGTCGCGGGCGTCGGGAAGGGCCCGGGCAACGATCACGCTCATCGCATAATCGAGGTACGCGCGGCGAACCTGCTCGTCGATGTCTACGTCGTGGACTTTTCCCACGGAAACAGGGGGGTTTTTGTTTTCTTTCTTTTCGGGCATGGGGTGAATTATACCAATCCAAAGGCCTTTTTTCCCCTTTTCCAGGCGGCCCTTTTCATCGTCAGGGATGCCGATTATAATTAGATAAACTAATTTTTTGGATATCTAACCATATGAAAAACACCGCCGAGGCTGTCGCCCGCGAGATTTTGGATGTCGCGCCTTTTGCGATGCGTCTCATCCGCGATGAAATGCGCAGCCGCCGGGGCGCGGACCTCACCGTTCCGCAGTTCCGAACCCTCCTTTTCCTTCAGCGCAAACCCGGCTCCGCGCTTCGCGAACTCGCCGAACACCTCGGCCTCACGCCGCCGACCGTCTCGGCGATGGTCAACAGCCTGGCCGTCCGCGGTTTGATCTGGCGTCCGGATTCCCAGTTCGACCGAAGGCGGGTGGAACTGCGTCTAACTGCTCGCGGAAATGCGCTGGTCGACCGGGTCCGCGCGGAAACGGTTGCGCTTTTTTCGAAGCGGTTCGAGAAAATGCCCCCCGAAGACTGCCAAACAATACTCGCGGCCTTCGAATCATTGCGGGCCGCTCTGCAGGGGGAGAAGGAACAGCCGGATTTGCCCCGCGCCCGCCCTCACGCCCGCTCTCGGGAAGCGGGGGAAGCAGGGGAAGCGGGAGTCGGCTGAGACGTGGCGTGGTCGGGGTAGGCCGCCGTTCTTCGGCGGCCGAAAAAAAACGCGTGTCGGATTGGCTGGTCGATCACCGCCGCGCGGCTCTTTGCGCGGGGCGCATCAAACCTCCGCGGCGGATAAGCCGGTCGAGTAGGCCGCCGCCCTTCGGCGGCCGTCTCGAGACGGCCTGCCTCGTACCCCATCCGGGGTCTCGATCCGCTGGAAGATTACCGGCTGCTCGACCGCTTTATTTCCGAGGACCTATGCCCACTGCTCTTCAAACTTTCTCCCTCACCCACCGCTTCGGCCGACTGACCGCGGGTGGCGTATTGACCCCTGCATTGACTTCCCCGTCATCCGCAGTTTGGAGGGAGAAGGCGAGGAAGGATCGTTGGGGGAGGCGTTTGCGGGGAAAAGCACCGCGGTCTTTTCGTTCGATCGTCCGGCGCCGCCCGTCCTTCCCCGAAACCCGCCAAGGTTGTGCCGCCGGATCGCATGCGCCCGTTACCCCATTAGTCCTGCCATCGTTGGCTTGGAGCGAGACGGCATCCGGCTGTCGTGCGTTTCAATAATGAAAAGATTGCCGGTCCGATCGGCGGCTGGATCCGGCTTTTTCAAGCACGCGGGCGGGGCGCAAACGCGGCCCCGGGAGTCATACCTACTATTCTCCTATGTTTTCTCGGGCAATCCGTATGGTAGAGTAATCATGCAATCACCTGATTCGCATCATCCGTTTTTATTATTCATTATCCGCAATCCAACCCGCCCGAATCCGATCCTCTTTTCTCGGAGGCGGATTTCCGTTTTCGCCTACCGCCGGAGGCGACCTTCCGGCCGGGAGGGTTCAGGGAAACCGCAAGGAGAAGAAAGCCATGTTCCTTTTCGGACCGCCGAACATCGAACGCCTGACGGCCAAGCGCAACGTGAGGGGCCTAGCCCGGGCCTTGGGCTACCGCAAGGCGTGGTTCGTCCGCAAAGCCGCCGCCGAATCGCTTGGCAGCCTCAACGACATCCGCGCCATCGAGCCGCTGACCAACGCGCTGAAAGACGAGGATAAAGACGTGCGCCGTGCCGCCGCCGACGCCCTGGACGCGCTCCACTGGCGGCCGATGAAAAACGAAGCCAGCGCCTATTATTGGATCTCGAAAAAAAACATCGCCCCGTGCGCCGAGATCGGCTCCCCGGCAGTCTTTCCGTTGATCCGCGTCCTGGCCGACCGGGATTGGTCGGATTGCCGGGCTGCCTCGATCGCTCTGGGCCAAATCGGCGACGCCCGCGCCATTCCGCCGCTGATCAACTCCTTGCGCGGAACCGGCTGGGGATTCATCGGCAACGAGGTGACCGAAGCCCTCGGCCGTATGGGCGCGGACGGAGTCGCGCCGCTGTTGGAATTCCTTCTAGATCCCGAGTCCGACGTCCGCCTGGCCGCCGTCCGCGGACTTGGAGCGATCGGCGACGCGCGCGCCGTTCCACCGCTGTATCGGGCCTTGAAGGACGCCGAGGGGAATGTTCGCCAGGCGGCGGCCGAAGCGCTTGGAAAGATCGGGGCATCCGCTGTCGAATCGCTGATCTTGGCCTTGCGGGAAAGTCCGGTCGCCGCGTACGCCGCGCGGTCGCTGGGCGCCATCGGCGATCCGCGCGCCATCCCGCCGCTGATCGAAGCCCTGCACAGCGAGGATTGGGGCATCCGCTCCGCCGCGGTCGAGGCGATCGGCCGCTTCAACGGGATGGCCGTCGACCCGCTGATCTACGGATTGCGCGACCCGGACAAGCACGCGCGCCTGGCGGCGGCCGAAGCGCTGGATCGCCTGGGCTGGCAGCCGAAAGCCGACGCCGCCGGCGTGCACTTCTGGATCTCCAAATGCAATTGGGACCGTTGCGTGGCCCACAAGGCGGCGGCCGTCGAGCCGCTGGTTTCGATGCTGGCGGACGCCGACGGCGACATCCGCAAAGCCTGCGTGGTCGCCCTGGGTAAGATCGGCGACGGCCGTGCCTTCGACCCATTGCTGCGGGCGTTGAAGGACACGCATCCGCCGGTGCGCGAGACGGCCGCCGAAAGCCTCGGCAAGATCGGCGACCGGCGGGCGGTCGATCCCCTGCTCGAAGCCCTGCACGATCCGGATTGGAGGGTACGCGACGCAGCGGCCGAGGCTCTCGGCCGGCTGGGCGACGAGCGCGTGGTGACGCCGCTGGTGGCGGCGCTGAAGGACGACGCCGGCCATGTGCGCGAAGTGGCGGCCGAGGCCCTCGGCCGGATCGGCAGCCTCCACGCCGTGGATCCGCTGATCGAAGCCCTGGCCGATGAGCAGGAAGACCTGCGCAAGTTCGCGGCCGAGGCGCTGGGCCGAATCGGCGACGCCCGCGCCGTCGAGCCGCTGATCCGCGCGCTGGAGTGGGACTACTACGAACTCTTCGAAGCCGCCCTCGCCCGCCAGAAGCTGACCGACACGCGCTCCGAGAAGGAAATCATCGACGAGCTGGTCGAGAAATACGTCTTCATCCGCGAGGCGGCGGCCAAGGCGCTGGGCCGGATCGGCGACGCCCGGGCCGTGGATTCGCTCATCGCCGCGCTGAAATACATCTCGCGCAACGTGCGCGAGGCGGCGGCCGAGGCGTTGGGACGGATCGGCGACGCCCGCGCCGTCGAGCCGCTGATCGATTCGCTCAAGGACCGCGAAGTGGACGTGCACGAATCCGCCGCCGAGGCGCTGGTCAAGATCGGCGACCCGGCCGTCGCCCCGTTGATCGACGTGCTCAAGGAGGAGCGGGGCCAGGTGCTGATTTCCGCAGTCGAGGTCCTGGGGAAAATCGGCGATCCGCACGCGGTCGATCCGCTGATCAACGCGCTGAAAAACGATTCCGCGGAGGTGCGCGAGGCGGCCGCCATCGGCCTGGTGCGGATCGGCCCGCCCTCGGTGGATCCGTTGGTTAACGCGCTCAAATTCGAAAACAAGGAAGTTCGCAAGGCGGCGATCAAGATCCTGGTCAAGCTGGACTGGCAGCCCGAAAAAGACGAGGCCGGCGCCTATTATTGGATCATCAAGCGGCAATGGGACGAATGCGTGGCGATCGGCGCCCCGGCGGTCGATCCGCTGATCACGGCGCTCAAGGACGAGGAAGTGGTGCCGAGCTGCGAGTGGCAGGAGCGCGAGGCGGCGGTGCGTTCGCTCGGCCGGATCGGCAAGCCGGCGGTCGATCCGCTGATCACCGCCTTGCGCTATGAGAACGAAGAGGTCTGCAAGGCGGCGGTGGAAGCTCTGGGGCAGATCGGCGAACCGGCGGTGAAGCCGCTGATCGCCGCGCTTTCCGACGAATATTACGGGGTGTGCATGGCCGCGGCCGAAGCGCTGGGGAAAATCGGCGACAAGCGTGCGGTGGAACCGCTCATCGCCGCGTTGAAAAACGGCGGCTGGTACATGATCCGCAAGGCGGCGGCCGAGGCGCTGGGAAAAATCGGCGATCCGTGCGCGGTCGAGCCGCTGATTCCGGTGCTCAAGGACGAGTACTTCAAAGTCCGCGAAGCCGCATCCGAGGCGCTGATCAAGATCGGCGCTCCCTCGGTCGAGCCGCTGATCACCGCCCTGCAGTACCGGGAGTGGCGGCTGCGCAAAGCCGCCACCGAGGTGCTGGGGAAAATCGGCGACACCCGCGCGGTCGAGCCGCTGATCGCCGCGCTCGAGGATGAAGACAAAGACGTGCGCAAGTCCGTCGCCTGGGGGCTGATCTCGCTTTCCCACAATGCGCCGCTCGACGATGAGGTAAAGCAGCGCATCCTGGCAGTGATCCCAATCGGCAGCAAGTGATTAGGGGTCGGTGAGGGGCTGTTGCAGGGCGGATCGTACGATCCGCCTTTTTTTTGGCACGATTCCGGCTTTCCCGTTTTCCGCAGACCGACTCGGCCTTAAGGCCGAGTCGGTCTGCGGAAAACGAGTCGGATTCGCCGCCTCGCCTCGGCGCCAACCTGCCGTTCGAGCCCGCCGTTGACATCCGCTCTCGGGCTGGTATAATCCCTTCGCGTTGCCCCGGGGCGGCCTTTCCGGGGCAAATGCCTGAATCCACTCCCCCGGCGCCCGGGCCCATTCGGCGTGGCCGCCGGTCCAAGAAGGAGTAGCCGGATATGAAGTACGCCATCGTCCAAAGCGGCGGCAAACAATACCGCGTCTCGGAAGGCTCCATCCTCGAAGTCGACCGCCTCGCCGCCGAACCCGAAAAATCCTACCAATTCGAGGAAGTTTTGATGGTCACCGACGACGGAAAAGTCAACGTCGGCGCGCCGACGGTTTCCGGGGCGAAGGTCAAAGCCGTCGTCCTCGAACACGTCCGCGGGCCCAAGGTGCGCGTGTTCCACTACAAAAGCAAAATGCGCTACCGCAAGACCCAGGGCCACCGCCAGGAGTACACCCGGCTGCGCGTCGAAAAAATCACCGCCGGCAAGAAAGGATCGGAGGATTAACCATGGCCCACAAGAAAGGCGCCGGCTCCAGCCGGAACAACCGCGACAGCCAGTCCCAGCGCCTGGGCGTCAAGCGTTACGGCGGCCAGTTCATCCACGCCGGCACCATCATCATCCGCCAGCGCGGGACCCGCATCCGCCCCGGACAGAACGTCGCCAAGGGCCGCGACGACACGCTCTTCGCCACGGTTGACGGAGTCGTGCAATTCGAGTTCGCCCGCGGCGGACGCCGCAAAGTTAACGTCCTGCCGCCGGAAGCCAAGGCCGCCTGACCCGGCCCTTCCATTCCCCAGCGGCCCGGTACCTCTACGGGTTCTGGACGGAAAGAGACCATCCGATGAAAGTGAAAATTCATCCGAAGTATTTCCCGAACGCCACCGTGATCTGCGCCTGCGGTAACACCTGGCACACCGGATCCACGGTGGAGACGATCCGCACCGACATCTGCTCGAAGTGCCATCCGCTCTTCACCGGCGAACAGCGCATCGTCGACACCGAAGGCCAAGTCGACCGCTTCTACAAGAAGCTGGAAGCCCGCTCGCAGTACGTGGCCGAAGCCAAGGCGCGCGAGGAGGCCAAAACCTCCACCGACCAGCCGATCTCGATTCTCGAGCTGGGTGAGCGCGTCGAAGGTGCGCTGAGGAAGGCCGGCATCGAGAAGATCAGCCAAGCGCTGGAGAAACTCGCCCTGGGCGACGACGCCGTGCTCGCGATCGAGGGCTTTGGACGTAAGAGTCTGATCGATATGAAGAAGCGCATGCGCTCGCGCGGCTTCGTCCTTCCCGGCGACGCCGAACCGGCGCCGGACGCCGCGGTAGAAACCCCGGCGGCCTGAGCCGGGACCCGCTCATGAAATCCCACCGGGCAGTCGATCGACTGCCCGGTTCGTTTGCCCCTCCCCTATTCCCCCCGATGGAATGCCGAAAAAAGGCACTGCAATCACGATCCCTACCTCCCTCCCCTTTTCTCCCTTGCCAATCCGGCAACTCGAGAGATTTCGATGAGGAGAATCTCAGCGCCGTTTGGGGAAAGCTGGGGAGGACCCGAATCGGTTTTCCCCTTCTGCGGTAAACTTGGTTCTTTGGAAAGAGGATTGCGCATGCCCGCCACCGGCTCGCTCGAGGTGATCACCGGCCCGATGTTCAGCGGGAAGACCGACGAACTCATCCGCCGGCTGCGCCGCGCGCGCATCGCCCGCCAGAAGGTTCAGGTGTTCTTCCCGGCGGCGGATTCGCGCTACGCCGGATACGGTTGCGCCAAGGTCGCCTCGCACGCGGGCGCGGAATTCGACGCCGTGCCGGTCCGCTCCGCGCAGGAAATCCTGCCGGCGGTGGAAGCCGAGACCGGCCTGGTGGGGATCGACGATGCCCATTTCTTCGACGACGACCTGCTCCGCGTCGCGCAGAAGCTGGCATCCGCGGGCGTGCGGGTGATCGTCGCCGGCCTCGACACCGATTTCCGCGGCGAACCTTTCGGACCGATGCCGGCCCTGATGGCCCAAGCCGAGCGGCTCGACAAGCTCCAAGCGATCTGCATGGTCTGCGGCGAACCCGCCTCACGCACCCAGCGGCTGATCAACGGCCGGCCGGCCGGCGCCCACGAACCGGTCCTCGTCGTGGGTGCCGGCGAGCTCTACGAAGCGCGCTGCCGCGCGCACCACGAGGTGCCGAGGGCATGAACGGCGCACCGGTATCCCCGCCGCAGAGACAGAAAGTGCTGATCTCCGCCGAGCGGATCCAGGCCAGGGTTCGGGAATTGGCCGAGGCGATCGACCGCGATTACGCCGGAAAGAACCCGATGCTGGTCTGCATCCTGCGCGGCGGCGTGATCTTCCTGGCGGACCTGGTGCGCCAGCTGCGCATCCCGCTTGTTGTGGATTTCATGGCGGTCTCGTCCTACGCTCCGAGCGCGCGCCAATCCTCCGGGCAGGTGCGGATCACCTTCGACCTGGGATCCGCGATCGCCGGCCGCGACGTGCTGGTGGTCGAGGACATCATCGACAGCGGACGTACCCTCGCCTCCGTCCTGGAACTGTTGCACGCGCGGCGCCCCCGCTCGCTCGAGGTGTGCGTCCTGCTCGATAAAACCGAACGGCGCAAGGTGGAGATCCCCCTGCGCTACTGCGGCTTCGCCATCCCCGACCGCTATGTGTTCGGGTACGGACTGGACATCGACGAATATAACCGCAACCTTCCGTACATCGCGGTAGAGGCGGAAAATCCTTCCGGAAAATGACCCCCCGCGCGGCAAGCCCCCCGCTTCCCCCGCTTCGCGTGGGCGGGCGCGAGGCCAGGCGCGGGGCATTCATCATCCCGCGAAAGCGGAATAAGGATCCGATGAGCAAAACGGTGAACTCCCAAGGAAAAGCGCCTGGCTTCCCCCTGCCCCCGATCGTGGAAGAGATTCGCGCCCACCTTCCCGAGGGCGACGCTTTCCTGGTCGGCGGCGCCATCCGCGATTCGATTCTCCGCCGGCCGGTCTTCGACATCGACATCTGCCTGCGCGGAAGCGGCGTCCATGCGGCCAAGATGGTGGCCGATGCGTTCGGCGCCGCCTGCTATCCGCTGGATGCAGAGCGCGGGATCGGCCGCGTGATCCTCTTGCGCGGGAACATCCGCTACACGCTCGATTTTGCTTCGCTGCGCACGGCGTCGATCGAGGAGGATCTCGCCCTGCGCGATTTCACGTCCAACGCGATCGCCCTGCCCCTGGCGGCGGAATCCGGTTTGATCGATCCTCTGCGCGGGGAGTCCGACGTGCGCGGCGGAATCCTGCGCGCCTGTTCTCCGCACGCCATCGACGATGACCCGGTGCGGGCTATCCGGGCCGTCCGGCTCGCCACCCAACTCGGCTTCCGCATCGAAAAAATCACCAAGGAACAGGCGCGGGCCGGCGCCGCCGTGCTTGGCAGAGCCTCGTCCGAGCGAATCCGCGACGAGTTCTTCCGAATCCTGTCCGGACGAAAGGCCGCCGCAGCCGTCGCCTCTCTGAAATCACTCGGGCTGTTAAGGGAGATCCTTCCGGAAACCGCAGGCCTGGACGGGATGGGACGGGCGGAATCGCGCCGCGACAGCGTTTGGGGGCACACCCTGACGGTTCTGGAAAAACTGGAGATGGCGTGCGATTTACTGGCGCGGGAAGAATCCGAAGGGGACCGCGCCGCCGGAGCCCTGGCCTTCGCGCGCGACCGATTGAACCGGTTCCGCGGACCCCTGGCCGAATACCTCGCGCGCCCGATCTGCGATGAGCGCCCGGTGCGCGGCCTCCTTTTCCTGGCCGCCATCCTCCACGACGCCGCCAAGCCGGAAACCCGCAGCGTGAACGCCCTCGGCGAGGTGCATTACCTGGGGCACGAACAACTCGGCGCGGATTGGGCCCAATACCGCTCCGCCGCGCTCCGGTTTTCGAACGATGAGGCGGATTTTATTTCCAAGATCGTCCGCAACCACATGCGTCCGCGCCTGCTGCAATCCAGCGGACCGGTCACCCGGCGGGCAGTGTTCCGCTTCTTCCGCGGAACCGGCCCGTGCGGCATTTCGGTCTGCCTGCTGTTTCTGGCGGATGTGCTCGCTTCTCACCCGGCGGAGGATTCCCCGGAGCCGTGGCCGTCCGCGGTCGAGACGGTGCATTCCCTCCTCGAGGGATATTTCGAACGGCCTGAGGAGATCGTCCACCCGGCTCCTCTGCTCTCAGGTGACGACCTGATGCGCGAGTTTGACCTGCGTCCCGGGCCGCAGATCGGAGAACTGCTCGACGCACTGCGCGAGGCGCAGGCGGCGGGAGAGGTCGGCTCACGCGAGGAGGCACTCGCGTTGGTCGAACGCGGCCTGGGACGGTAATGCATCCACGCTGGGCGCGAGGGAGAACCGCAAGGGAAGAACAGAAGAATATGGGTATCTCCTCAGCCTTCCCCTCATGCGCCCTGTGTCGCTTTCCTTCGCTTTACCTCACTCCGCTCGGGACAGACGCTCCGGGACAGATTCGGATACCTTTACCGGAATTGCTCCGGGACCGGCTTGACAACTCCACAACATCGGAAAAAGTCTGCTTAAGTTGAAAAAAAACCGCCTTTGAAGGCGGGGTTTTTTCAGACATTTGTCCTATCGTCTGCGGCCGCCGCGGCCGGTTCGTCTCCTCGAAGTCGCGGCGCGCTCCGCAGGCTGCTTCGGCGCAGCCTCCGATACGGAACGTTTGGGATGCGATTTTACCCCGGCTTCCCGGACAGCCGGCCGCTTGGCCAGCGCCGCGGCGCCTGCCAGGACGCCTCCCAGAATCGCCAGAGTGAAGATCTGGATCATCGCCAGCAGGCCGAAGAACGCGCTGTTCACCTCCGGAAGGGTCCAGCGGACCACCGTCCCGTTGAGAAGGAAATGGGCCGCCACCAACAACGATAGAAGGCACAGGAACAAGCCCGCCAGGGCAAGGGTGTTTCCGGCGGCTTCTTCCATCCCCGCCGAAAGGGTCTTGCGCCAGATGACGTCCGCGAGCCAAGCGGCGAGAAAGCCCGCCGCGGAGGATACGACGATCGCCAGGATGAAGACCGTCTGGTTCGGCGCCCGGCTCAGCGAGAAGGTCTGCTGGAAGGCGAACAGGTAGACGGCGGAAAACGCCAGAGCGTAGAGCAGGAACAGGAAAACCCGCTCCAACAGCCTGCGGCTGAAGAATTTCCATCCCAAGTAGATTGCCGCAGCCGCGGGCAGGAACAGCAAAAAGGCGCGGCCCATCACTTCTCCGCCCAAGCGGTTGCCCCGCGCGCGTTCGATGCCGGCCTGATATTTGACGACCGGGTTTTCCTCCTCGAGATCGAGCTTGGCCGTGAAGGTGGTGTTTCCGGTTCCAATCATCCTTGTGTAGTATTCATACAATTGTTTTTGCTGAACGCCGGCAGCGGCGGGCAGGGCGTCGAGCACTTCCTGATCCAGCGTGAGCATCCACCACAGCACCTGGCCTTGGCTGGAGGAAGGGATGGCGGCGCCGAGCAGGGCCGCGGCGGTGGGCGCCACGTCCACCATCTGCATCTGTCCGAAATACCCCGGCCAAACGCCCGCCCCGGCCAGGATGAAGGGCTCCACCAAATTGTCCGCCTCCGGACCGCCATGGCCTCCGGCATCGATCTGGCCGTGATCGCTGACGATCATCAAGGTATCCTTCGAGAAATCCATCATCGAGGCCAGCATCTGGATCATCGCGTCCACCCGGGTGGCGGCGTCTTTGTAGGCTGCGCCGTTCGGGCCGCCGCGGTTGTCTCCGGCGTCGTCCACCTGGCAGAAATGGATCAGCATCAAATTCTGTCCGCCGGATTGGACCCGCGCCAGTGCCTTGTTGAGAATCAGGTTGTCCCCGAACTGATCGCAATGATCGGTGAAGAAGCCTTCGGAGATGTCCGGGGCGGGAATCATCTTTTCGAACGGATCGTGCGCCGCGATGAACGTTACGCCGCCCGTGCGGTGGACCGCGGAGAAGAGGTTGTCCTGAGTCCAGACCCGGATCGCATCTCGGTCCATGTTGAGCGCGGGGCCGTCGTTGAGATCCGGCCAGGCGCCAATTAGCAGGGTGGAATACCCGGGCTGGGAATAGGAAAACGGCCGGCTGTGCATGGTAGCCCAAGCGCCCTGCTCGCGCAGGGTCTGCAGGTACGGCATCAGGTCCGGGTCGTGCGAGACATCTTCGCGCAGGCCGTCCACCAGGATGATGACCAGCCGTTCCGAAACGGCGTGTCCAAGCGGCTCCTGCACCAACGGCGGAGCAGAGGACAGCGGCGACCGGTAGTCATAAACGGATTCCATCAACCTTACCGTCCAAAGGATCGCCAGGAAGCCCGCCGCCGCAAAAAGGCACCCGGCAATGAAAAAACGGGAACGCAGAAAACTGGGTATCGTCATGCCTTCTTCTCCCAAAGGGTGGAATTGACCTCTTCAAGAAAACCGGGGAGGGCCGGGAGGATTCCCGAATCTTCGGAAACCCCGGCCTTCCCGCGGACAACTACCAGCCAAGAAGGGGAAGCTTCTTTCCATGAGGTCTCGCCAGCGGGCTATGATAACAGGTTTATGCCCCTCTGGGTATCAGCCGGAAGCAGTCGGAGTGTCATCTCCGTCAGGCGGAAAATAAGGGGAATCCTTACCCCCCGCCCTGCCCTGAAAGCCGGCCTCACACAAGGGGCTGACGATGTTCCATTTTTGGGAATTACGGGATGGAAGGGATACATGGTTGCCAGCGGCATTCTACGGAAAAAAAAGCGCCAGCCGAGGGGGGCGGCCGGCGCTTGGTCGTAGGGGAAACCCCCTCGTACCAACTATAGTATACCTTAAACCGGCATATGAATCGAGATCTTGCCGGGTGCAAATTCCGGTCAATTCGGCCACCGATTCCGGTGTAATCCGGCCGCCCCATACCAACCCTCCATCATCAGCGACGAGATTGT